>JALQUJ010000224.1 GCA_023263825.1 Porticoccus sp. | reverse complement strand
CGCTAGCTTATTTCCAATCATGTCAGTAATGGCCTACGCACAGATCAGCGAGGCCAAAGCAAAGCTATCCAAACGAAAAACAGCCACCGGGGCTGACCAATGAGATTCCACCTAGGAGAACACCATGCACTTTAAAATGATCGTGGTATTTGTTGAAGATGACAAAACCGATGTGGTGATGGATGCAGCTCGAGAAGCTGGCGCCACAGGAGCGACAGTGATCAACAATGCCAGAGGGGAAGGCTTAAATAAGAGTAAAACCTTTTTAGGTTTATCACTGGAAACCCAACGAGATGTGGTGGTGTTCCTGGTAGAAGAACACCTCAGCAGACACATACTGGAAGAGATTAGCCGTGTAGGTGAATTTGATACCACACCCGGTACTGGAATTGCCTTTCAACTTGATGTCGAAGATGCCGTGGGTATTGCCCATCAGGTAGAAAAAATAACTCACGATGTAGAGGAGCTTTTGTAATGGATAAGAAAGTAATTAAAGCCCGTGAAGTCATGCACGAAAAACATATTGAAATGGACGGCTTGGACACAGTGAAATAGGCCCTGGACGCCATGAAAGATGACAAAGCAGACGTGCTTATCGTCAAAAAGCGCAATGAAAATGATGCCTTTGGTATGGTGGTGCTTGCAGATATTGTCAAAAAAGTACTGGCCAAAGACAAAGCACCTGACCGTGTTAATCTTTACGAAATCATGGCCAAGCCCGTTATTTCCATAGAACCGGATTTAGATGTTCGCTACTGCGCCCGCCGGTTTGGCCTCTCCAATGCACCCGTAGTTGAATCAGGTCAGGTTGTTGGCATTGTCAGCTATGACGAATTGGTATTTAAAGGCTTGTGTGAATTGATCGATTAAGCATGCGCCAAGCCTAATTAGCATTAACCGGCTGGCTCGAAATCACTTTATTAATATCTATATTTTGTTGCAGCTGAACTGATGGGATAATAATTGTTACGACCCATTTAGCATGAGGCCTTTTGGGCCCTACATGAATAAGTTGTGAAGTAGTATATAAATGTTGGAATAAAAAAGAATGCGACGGAAAGGAGAATGTAACTCCAACTACGCTCCTTCCACATATCCCAAAGCATCGAAAAGTAATGAATTAAAAGTGCAACAGAACCAATACTCAAGAACCCCCTACTTATTAATGAATTTGTAATCCATTCATCAGGGGAAATG
>JALQUJ010000215.1 GCA_023263825.1 Porticoccus sp. | reverse complement strand
GTCAGCGCCGCTGTCAGAGTCGTTTTACCATGGTCAACGTGACCAATTGTGCCCACATTCACGTGGGGCTTATTACGTTCAAACTTTTCCTTTGCCATGACGAGCACTCCTCGATCTATCTGGTACCCAAAAAAATAAAACCACGAGAAACACTTCTCGAGGAAAAAAACTGGAGCTCATAACCGGATTTGAACCGGTGACCTCTTCCTTACCAAGGAAGTGCTCTACCGACTGAGCTATATGAGCAGAACTCTTTACCGCTTCTGCTGACAGTCTTTCTGCAGGTAGGAATTGGAGCGGGTAGCGGGAATCGAACCCGCCTATTCAGCTTGGAAGGCTGACGTTCTACCAATGAACTATACCCGCCTATAATCGCCACCTAACAGGATTAGCCCTGCCTGGTACAACAAACCTTTCCGCTGCCAAAACAGCCTACCGATCTTTCAACCACTGCCTACCTACCGATAAACAGTTGCACCGACAGTCGGTGCCGGCCATTTCAACCGACCACTTCAATATGGTGCAGGGGGGTGGATTCGAACCACCGAAGCTTTCGCGTCAGATTTACAGTCTGATCCCTTTGGCCGCTCGGGAACCCCTGCGAAAAAGGCTGGACATTGTCCACACCACTTGCCGAGGTGTCAAACAAAAACACCCGGCAAACATAAAATTGGAGCTGGCGAGAGGAGTCGAACCCCCGACCGGCTGATTACAAGTCAGCTGCTCTACCAACTGAGCTACGCCAGCCCAAAACCCGTACTTAAATTAAACCAGTACTTAAATAGGGAGCGCGATTCTAGAGAATGTTGACGTTAGAATCAACCATTCCTGGGACATCAAAACAGTTTTTTAGTGTTTAATTTTTGTTCTACTCATGAAGCATACAATTCTTTTCGGTTCTTTTATTCGGCGCTTTTTTCCATATGACTTGCAAGACCGCTGCCAGCCTCGCCTGCACCACAAACTATCTCACTTATATTCACTTTTTTCGAAATATTCTGCTCGTTGAATTTTTCCCAAACCAAAGCAGACAATCCGGCTATTTTCTTTTCATTTGCCTCTTGCCCATTATTTTTAAATCCATCAACGCTTAACCTACTAATGTTTAACCCGCTAAGCTCCAACCAAAAAACCTTGGAAAAACGAGGGAGGGACTTAACTTCGACAGGGTAACCCAATGGCTTCATTTCACTCTCGTATCTTTCTGTATTTTCAGCATTGCCAAAAACACCCAGGGTAATACCATTTTTATATTCAGCCTCATAAATAATATCGCTATCGATTTTACGCTCCTGACGCTCCCGCAATAATGTCTTAACTTCACCTCTCTCTCCAAGTGGCGGGATGATCATCCAATAATCTTCTCTAATCTCCGAACTTTTTTCATATAACGTTGATGTTACCTATTCTGAAATCAATACCTCTTTCAATTCAAGAGCACTGTTTTTTTCACTTAAAGGGCCTATAAGTACGCACTCTTTAATTTCATCCGGTGCTGCTACCGCAAGTGATACTTCAACCTCCTCTGCTTCAGGTTCAGGTTCAGATTCAGGCTCTGGCTCTGGCTCTGGCTCTGGCTCTG
>JALQUJ010000213.1 GCA_023263825.1 Porticoccus sp. | reverse complement strand
TAGCTGAGATCAGGGCATTGTTTTCTCGAGCGTTAATGCTTGCTCTTTGTCTGGTCGCATGTCTCATTATCTTACTTTAGGGCCCTTGGCCTTTAGCAGCTGGCTTTATCTAAGATTAGTCGCTATGCCAGCGGAATAATGCTCCTGCCAAAGTAACAAATACTACTGTCATCAAAGCTAAGATGAGCAAGTGTGGCAAGACATCGTTTATCCCGGCACCTTCTAGCATGACTTCTCTCGCAGCTTTAACCAAATGAGTAAGTGGTAGTAATTGAGAAAGGCTTTGTAGCCATTCAGGGGCATCATCGAGCGAGAACCACAGTTCTGAAAGTAATAGCATTGGAAAACTAATCAGGTTTAACAAGCCGTTGGCGAGTTCTTCGCTGGCTGTTCTGGCCGCCATAAGCAATGAAATGCTAATAATGGACAGGTTGCCAACAACAGCGATTAATAGCAGCAATAAGTGACTGCCTTCCATCATAAAGCCAATAAACAGATTGCAGACAACATAAACTAATATTGTCACTATCAGCATGATGGACAGTCTTGAGAGAGCCTGTGACAGTAAGAACTTCCATGCAGACAGTGGTGTTGCCTGTAAGCGTTTTAAAACACCATTTTTTCGGTAGCGCACAATGACATAGCCAATGCCCCACAAGCCACTAAACATCATGTTCATGGATAAAATGCCAGGAATAACCCAGTCAATATAGCGAACTTTCTTTCCTATAATTTCTTCCCGTTGCCATTGGGTGTCTGTGTTTTGTATCAATAATTTTTCTAATAAATGCCCCTTGGCGGATTCGGAGTTAATCCAGTAACGTGGTTTTTGTGTATCTGTGTTAGTGGTGTCGAGTAACAGATCTAACTGATGAAATTGCACCCTAAGGATCGCATGCTGAAGGTCATTGTAGTTGATAATTTCTACCGTGGGGTCTGCTGAAAAAGGTGCTTTTTCAGTTTGTAACGGGTCTATTTTAGGGGCAGAAGCAGTTTCTTGAGCTATTTGCCCCACGCGAAAAATGTGTTGGCTTTCCGATGAAAAGGCGAGGGCCAAAACAATCACAATAAAGGGTGTTGCCACAAAGGACCAAAACAAAGAGCCTTTGTCGCGATAATATTCCCGGTTTCGTGCCATCCATAGGGCGAAAATTTCTTTCATGGCTTGCAGTTACTCCCGCAGGTGGTGCCCGGTTAATTTAAGAAACAAATCATCCAAGGAGG
The DNA here is from genome assembly GCA_023263825.1 of Porticoccus sp. Taxonomy (GTDB): domain Bacteria; phylum Pseudomonadota; class Gammaproteobacteria; order Pseudomonadales; family Porticoccaceae; genus Porticoccus. The sequence continues at coordinate 4,187 of JALQUJ010000213.1, read as the reverse complement.
GACTCCTAACCCTCAAAGATCGTAAGTTCACATTGAGCGATACTAATTCGGAGAGTGTTTTTTCAATGGTATTGGTGGCAATGGCAATAGCGTCTTCACGTAGTTCAATAGGGCTACTTATAGCATTTTGATGACAGTTGAAATCCTGGTTGTCGATACAAACATAGCTGTGATCAAAATGCTCCTTAAGCAGGTGTTGAGGAGACCCATCAGCAATAATTTTTCCTTTATCCATAATAACGAGTTGGTCGCAGAGTAATTCTGCCTCTTCCATGTAATGGGTGGTCAATAATACGGTCTTACCTCGGGCCTTGATTTCGTGAATAAGTGACCAAAAATTTCGGCGTGATTGAGGGTCGAGGCCCGTTGTTGGTTCATCAAGAAACAGCACTTCTGGGTCGTTGATTAGGGCGACGGCGAGTAATAGGCGCTGTCGCTGTCCACCGGATAATTTGGTTGCATAAGTATCGAGAAAGTCGCCAAGCTGGCATAGCTCAATCAGGTAATCTATCGGTTGGCTATGAGGATAAAGTCGGGCAAATAAAGCTAAAACTTCACGGGTTTTCAGATAATCCATTAATGCCGTTGATTGAAATTGAATCCCCGTGTGTTTGGAGAAGTCATGGTCTCTCGGTTTCCCCTTGTAGAGAATGGTGCCTGACGTTGGCTTCTTAATATCTTCGATAATTTCGATGGTGGTGGTTTTGCCTGCGCCATTGGGGCCAAGAAGCCCAAAGCAGGTGCCCTTTGGGATAGCAAAAGAAATGTTATCTACCGCAGTGAGAGAGCGAAAAGATTTAGTTACATTACATACTTCAAGAATCGTTTCCATATAGCGGTTATTGTATAGCATCCACAAGATTATCTGTTAGGGTATCGCTCATATTGGAGGGGTTTATGACAGAGCAAAATGGCACAGTGAGTTGGGGGGAAGCATTACGGGTTTATACCCGCCCCCAAGTTATCACTATGTTGTTTCTTGGGTTTGCCGCAGGGCTGCCCTTGTTGCTGGTCTTTTCAACACTAACGGCCTGGTTGCGGGACATGGAGATTAGCCGCAGCACCATTGGCTTTTTTGGCTGGGTGGGTATTACTTACTCCATAAAAGTTTTTTGGGCTCCGGTGGTTGATCGGCTTCAGTTGCCTTTTCTAACAAAGAAATTGGGTCAGCGGCGCAGTTGGATACTGGTAGGGCAGTTGGGGGTTATTATAGGCCTGATGGCTATGGTGGCTTCAGAGCCCATGGTTTTATCAGGTTCTTTAGTGGGCATTGCTCTTTGTTCAGTGTTAGTCGCATTTTCCTCTTCTACACAAGATATCGCTATTGATGCTTTTCGCATTGAGTCGGCAATTGATGAATATCAAGGTGCCATGTCGGCAAGTTATATCTTTGGTTATCGCATAGCGATGTTGGTGGCAGGGGCAGGAGCCTTTTACCTGTCTGATTGGTCTTGTTGGGGTACAGCCTACGCTGTTATGGCAGCACTTATGTTGGTCGGTGTTACAACTGTGCTAATGGTTCGAGAGCCTGAGCACAAAGTGCTGGCTAATACTATTGGATTGGATACCGAGCTGAAACATCGGTTACATGCTGACGAGCCTGGGTATTGGTACAGATTGGAAGCTTGGTTTGTCGGTGCAGTAGTCGCACCTTTTGTAGAGTTTTTTCAGCGTAATGGTTCTTGGGTTTTTATGATTCTGGCCTTTATCGGGTTGTTCAGGCTTAGCGATATCACCATGGGAATTATGGCTAATCCCTTTTATCTGGACCTTGGTTTTTCCAAAACGGACATTGCAAACATCGGAAAAGTATTTGGCTTTTTTATGACATTAGCGGGTTCATTTTTGGGTGGTTTGTTTGTTGTCCGTTACGGCATATATCGTCCGCTTATTGCTGGAGCGGTAATGGTGGCACTCACAAACTTACTATTTGTCCAGCTTGCAAATATTGGCGCGGATCTTACATGGTTAGCAGTTGTTATCAGTGGTGATAATTTGAGTGGTGGCTTTTCCAATGCTGTGTTTATTGCCTATCTGTCGAGTATGACCAATCGGGCTTATACTGCTACCCAATATGCGTTGTTTAGCTCTCTAATGACGTTACCGGGTAAATTTTTTAGTGGGTTTTCCGGGGTGATTGTTGATACCAGTAGTTATCAAGCATTCTTTGTTTATGCGGCATTAATGGGGTTGCCAGCCATTTTCCTGGCATGTCTTATATGGAAGCGAGACCGGGGTGAACTGAAAAATCATATTGAAGAGGATATAGCTATCAGGTGAGCTCTAGCTCAGTACAGTGCTTAGCTTGTATATTAGGGCTGCTAGCCATATTTTGACAGGCTTACTTTGCCATTTTTTACCATCACATTCTCATCTTCTAGCAGCTGTTTTTGTCGTTGAAAGGCTCTGCTGTCTTTGGGAAAGGCAATCTGCCCATTTGATTTCAACACCCGATGCCAGGGAAGAGTTGTATCTTTGGGTAGTTGGCCAAGTATTCGTTCTACCAGTCGGGCTCCATTAGGTAACTGAGCATATTCCGCCACCTTTCCATAGCTACTAACCTGACCATAGGGAATGGCTTTGAGAACACTAAATATTCGATCTCTTTGATTTATCTCCATGATGGCATCATAGGGTTGTATGATGTCGTGCGTCTATTATTGTTGCTACAAGTGTTGCCATAAGAATGGTAATAGCTTTCTGTAAGCGGCTTAGAAAATTTGAAGTGATGGAAATAGTCCCCATATTGGATAAAGAGCTAAGGGGGATAAGCTTACAGTAAAAACTACATAGTAAATTGGAGTTAATGTTGAGATACCTGCTGTTAATTTTTATTGCTATGCCGATTATTGAAATGTGGCTGTTGATTACAGTAGGGCGGGAAATCGGTGCATGGTCTACCATTGGACTTGTATTGCTGACCGCAGCTGTAGGGTTTTCATTATTGAGGCGGCAAGGGTTCGCAACATTTTTTCGTGCTCGACAAAAGATGGATGCAGGTGAGTTGCCTGCAATTGAAATGGTCGAAGCGATTATTTTGGCGGTATGTGGTGCTTTACTGGTAACTCCGGGTTTTGTTACTGATATTGTAGGCTTTGCAGGCTTAGTCCCCGGTTTTCGGCGGCTTATAGTGACGGGCATGGTCTCAAAAATGGAGGTGGTGGATTATCGTAGCCAGCAGACTCAGTATCGACATATGCCTCCCAATGGCTACTCTCAGACCTCACAGGAGGGCTCAGAAACCCTGGAAGGTGAATATTGGCGAGAGACTGATCAGAAAAATAACCAAGAAAATAATGTGGAAAACAAGGGAAAAAAAGATCCATAGCAGGTATTTGGTATAAAAACTTCCATATGCCCCTTGAAATAGATTTAATTGGCACCAAATAAAGCACTGCCCGGTTTTAACCGGATTTTGCTGCTAACTGTTAAGTTAAAAGCAAGATTGAATTTAATAGGGTAGAACATAAAAAGTTGGAGATAATGCAATGAAAATTCGTCCCCTACACGACCGTGTGGTAGTTCGCCGCAAGGAAGAAGAGGAAAAAACTGCAGGTGGTATTTTATTGCCCGGTTCTGCTAAAGAAAAACCCAATGAAGGTGAAGTAGTTGCCGTGGGAACAGGCCGTATACTTGAGAGTGGTGAGGTTCGTTCAGTAGACGTCAATGTGGGTGATATTGTTGTTTTTGGTAAATACGCTGGCAGTGACACCATTGATATTGATGGTCAGGAACTGGTCATCCTCAGTGAAAGCGATATTAAGGCTGTAGTTGAAAGTTAGAGTTAAAGGCTAATTTCTATTTAACTCATTCCACCCTTAGTTGTGGCGTAGGTTGGATTTTTTACAAACGTCACAGCGAATTGTTTTAAAGAAGGTAAATCATCATGTCAGATAAAGATGTAAAGTTTGGAGACAGCGCACGTAACCCCATGTTGAATGGCGTAAACGTGTTGGCTGATGCTGTAAAAGTAACCCTGGGGCCAAAAGGCCGTAATGTAGTTTTGGATAAATCTTTTGGTGCACCCACTGTGACCAAAGATGGTGTATCTGTAGCCAAAGAAATCGAATTGAAAGATAAGTTTGAAAATATGGGCGCACAGATGGTAAAAGAAGTTGCTTCTAAAGCCTCTGATGAGGCGGGTGATGGCACTACAACTGCCACTGTTTTGGCTCAAGCCATTGTTA
>JALQUJ010000145.1 GCA_023263825.1 Porticoccus sp. | reverse complement strand
CTAGTACCACTTGATGTTATATCTCCAGTAACATCGCCAGTTACATTACCTGTTACGTTACCAGTTAAGTCTCCACTAAACCCTGTATCAGCAGTTATAGTAGTACCTGTGATTAGTCCAGGAGTTGCACCACCTATAGTTACATTGTCAATTGCTCCGCCGTTGACGTCAATTGAGCTAAATGTACTAGTACCTGTTAAGAAAGCTCTATAAGAGCTAGCTCCTGTCTTCTCAATAATCTGATCAAACAATTCGTTAGCTCTGTATATAGCTATACCTAAGTCATCTTCCTCTGCGCTAGCTGCGCATCGAAAGCACACTAAATCTTGGTCAATTAAAGCTTCCATATTAGTAAGGAACGTCTCCAGTTAGATCATCAATAGTTGCATTGGAGGAATTACCCTCCATTACAAACACCTCGCTATAACAATAAATTCCAGCCGATCCTCGCTACGCTCGGCCTGCTGAATAGGGCCGTTACATCCACTCCTGATTGATCTCTGCAATCACAATGTTAGTAGCTTCTTGGCAAAGGGTCTGAATCTTGGAAGTATCTGCCTCTAATTGCCGCTTATCACTACCCACAAGGCCGATTGCCAGTGCAGCACGTTGCCATTTGTTTTGATAGCCCACTTCTGCCACAGATGCGTTGAATTTATTACGAATGCGGTCTTTTAGCCCGCGAACTTCTCGACGTTTGTCTTTGAGTGATTGAGCATGGGGGATAAGCAGTTCAATTGTCAGTAGGGTGATGAAGTAAGCATGATTGCTCATTGTGAATCTACCTTTGGTTTTCTTAAGCTTTCATCATCAATCATGTTTCCCTAACCGCCCAGTTACCAGTAAAATCGCGTTCTTTTGTAATTACTACGGAGTTACCCCTATGGGCAGGGCCTATCAGAACCGCAAAGAGTCAATGGCAAAAACCTCTGATATGAAAGCTAAGGTTTATAGTCGCTATGGCCGTGAAATCTATGTGAGTGCTAAGTCTGGGGGTACTGACCCTTCTGGTAACTTGGCGTTACGTAGTTTGATCGATCGCGCTAAAAAGGATCAGGTGCCAGGGCATGTGATTGATAAGGCGATTGATAAAGCAAAAGGGGGTGGTGGTGAAGACTATTCTCCTGCGCGCTATGAAGGTTATGGCCCGGGTGGCAGCATGGCGATTATCGATTGCTTAACCGATAACCCCAATCGTACTTTCGGTGATGTGCGCCAGGCGTTTACCAAGACCAAGTGTAAAATCGGCACCCAAGGCACGGTAAGCCATATGTTCGACCATTTGGCCATTTTTGTGTTTAAGCATGATGATGAAGATGCTGTGTTGGAAGCCTTAATGGAAGCCGATGTTGATGTGTCGGATATTGAAAATGAAGACGGTAAAATTACAGTTTTTACGGTTAACACGGATTATTTCAAGGCAAAACAGGCGCTGTTAGATAGCTTTGGTGAAATTGATTTTGATGTGGATGAAATTCAATTCATTCCTCAAAATTACACAACCATTGGCAGTGAAGATATGGAGCTATTTGAGAAGTTTGTAGCGATGCTAGATGATTTGGATGATGTGCAGCAGGTTTATCATAATGTTGAGATGCCCTAATTCTTACGGGCACTTCTAAAAAAGCACTTTTTCCGCGATTACAGCGTCAGCTCCGTGCTCAAATCCTCATGTATTCCATATATATTGCGGTTCTCCGTGCGGTGCTTTCTTGTACTCACGAAAAAATCACTATTTTTAGAAGCACCCTTAAGCTTTTGATTCTTAAGTGCGTTTAAATTATAAGTAATAAAAAAAACCCGGCATTGCCGGGTTTTTTATACATCGCTCTTGGGGTTATTCACCTTCGAGCCACTTTTCTGATCAGGGTTACCTGACGAAAGTTTTTGAGGCTTAGCCTTCTTCTTGCTCAACTTTCTTCTTGAAGGTAGCGCTCACGGGAAGCATTGATTTCTGCACGGGCTGCATCAGCATTATCCCAGCCATCAACTTTTACCCATTTGCCTGCTTCTAGGGCTTTGTAATTTTCGAAGTAGTGTTTGATCTGGTTGATCAGCAATTCTGGCAGGTCGCCAATTTCTTCAACGTGATCGTATAACTTGGTCAGTTTGGTGTGCGGTACTGCAAGCAGTTTTGCATCAACACCAGACTCGTCCGACATGTTCAGTACGCCTACAGCACGGCTGCGAATGACAGAGCCGGGCATGACCGGGTAGGGTGCTACAACCAATACATCCAGGGGATCGCCATCTTCAGATAGAGTTTGTGGAATATAGCCGTAGTTCGCTGGGTAGAACATAGGTGTGGCCACGAAACGGTCAACAAAAATTGCATCACTGTCTTTGTCGATTTCGTATTTGATCGGGTTATGGTTGGCTGGAATTTCGATAACCACATTGATGTCGGTTGGCAAGTCGTTGCCAGCGGGGATGTTGTTGTAGCTCATGTCTTCTTTTATCTCACTGTTGGGGGCGGTGTGGAAACGCCCAAAACTGAAAAGAGTGGCAGTTTCCAAAAGAGGCGGAATTATACTGTCGGGTTGGGTGGATTTCCAGTTGCACTTTGGTCTAAGTACTTGTCAAATAGACTAATAGCACGATTCTCGATAATTTGATGGGTGTCAAGGCAGTGTTTTGATGCATAGTTACAATTCCCTTTCATCCTTGTTAAGAACTTTAGGGCTTTATTAATAGTGACCTCTTCGAATTCCGTAATTTGGGATCGCAGCCTGATTGACCGATATGATCTCTCCGGCCCACGTTACACCTCCTATCCAACAGCGCCACAATTCCATGAGCAATTTGGTGAAATAGAGCTCAATGCAGCTATTGAGCGCAGCAATGCTGCCGGTAGGCCATTATCACTGTATTTTCACATCCCTTTTTGTAGCACCGTTTGTTATTACTGTGCCTGTAATAAGATTATTACGGCTAAAGGAAGCGGGCGATGCCCTATTTGGGTCGTTTGATTGAAGAGGTTGCGATGCAGGGCAAACTGTTTGATCGGTCCAGGCCTGTTGATCAGTTGCATTGGGGTGGTGGTACGCCTACTTATATCAGTGATGAGGAAAAGCACCTGTTAATGGAGGCGACTCGTGAGCACTTTAATTTACTGGATGATGACAGCGGGGAGTATTCCATTGAGATTCATCCCGGTGATATGGATGTCAGCACCA
>JALQUJ010000054.1 GCA_023263825.1 Porticoccus sp. | reverse complement strand
GCTCTTGCTCAAGACGATCCTTAATATTACGGGAGGTAACAAACTTACCCTCCAAACCAGCGAAGGGTGAATTATTAACCTGGAAGGTCATGCTCACCGTAGGCTCATCTACACTCAATGCTGGAAGCGCCTCAGGCGCATCCGGATGACATATAGTGTCTGAAATACCCAGCTTGTCGATACCAGTAATACACACAATATCGCCAGCTTCGGCTTTATCAACATCCACACGCTCCAGGCCATCATAGCCCATCACCTGTAGCACTTTTCCTTTTCGTGTGTTGCCGTCACGATCAACCACTATCACTTGCTCATTGGGTTTCATTCTTCCGCGAGCAATACGGCCGACACCGATTACGCCCACATAGCTACTGTAATCCAATGCACTGATCTGCATTTGTAGTGGACCCTCGGGGTCTACATCTGGTGCTTTCACCTTGTCCACAATCATTTGGAACAAAGGCGTCATATCATCGGCCATTTCATCTGGCTCTACACCGGCAATGCCATTTAAAGCCGAGGCATAAATAACCGGAAAGTCCAACTGTTCGTCAGTGCCACCCAGGTTATCGAATAATTCAAATACCTGATCCATTACCCAGTGAGGACGTGCACCCGGGCGATCTACTTTATTCACCACGAGAATTGGGTTTAGTCCCTGCTCAAAGGCTTTTTGTGTGACAAAGCGTGTCTGCGGCATTGGGCCATCAACGGCATCCACCAACAGCAGTACGCAATCAACCATGGATAGCACCCGCTCAACCTCACCACCGAAATCGGCGTGCCCAGGTGTATCCACAATGTTGATACGGTAATCATTCCACTCAATCGCTGTATTCTTGGCGAGAATGGTAATCCCACGCTCACGCTCCTGATCGTTAGAATCCATCACGCGCTCCGCACCCAAATTCTTACGATCAAGGGTGCCAGACTGTTCAAGCAATTTATCAACCAACGTAGTTTTACCGTGGTCAACGTGGGCGATAATAGCGATATTGCGAAGGTTCTCGATCACAGGAATTTCTCAACAAAAAGTAGTGGGATATAAAAGCAGGCGCGATTATAGCGGTTAAGTGGGTAAATAGTAGGTTTTTATCGGGTATATTGTTGGTTTGCCAAATAAAAAGTAAGCGCTTCAACTTGGAAAATCATCAAGAGTAAAACAAATGGCGAACCTGATGACTTCATTACAGATTCGAGCCTTTTTTGCTCGCTTACACCCCCTAATCAAATTAAAAGGGTCGCAATTAACGGGGCTGGTAACATTTAAGAAAAATTATTATTTCCATTTTCCACTGAGCCCTTTATTCTTAGCACCGTCATTGGCAACCACTTAGAGATCGAACCAACATTTACGATCATCAGCATTGCCTCATCACTCATTTAGCAGGACATAAATATGGCCAAAGGCATTATTAAACGTTACGACTTCCGAAAAGGTTTCGGTTTTATTGTCGATGACAAAAGCGGTAAAGATTTATTCTTCCACAAAACTGAATGGCAGGGTGATGGCCCTATCCGCCAGGGCATAGCCGTCAAGTTCACTGAAAAAGATTCGGACAAAGGACCTCAAGCGGAAGCCGTTATTCCTGTAGATGGCAGCACGAAAAAACCATCAAGTAACAACAAGCCTGCGGCTAAACTTGATTCATTAGAAAATCGCGTTGCATCTTTAGAAAACGCTTTAGGTACCTGGAAGGTGTTGAGCTTCTTAGCGCTTGCGGGTGTTATTGCTCTGGCAGTCGAGAAATTTGTTCTGTAAGTAAATACCCGTTTTCAGCAAACAAGGCCGTTACTTAACATTACTTGTTAACACCACTAAACAAATAAATTAAGACGGCCTATAAACCGCCACATTCTCAAAACCCTGATCTACTAATAACTCCGCATGCAAGCGGCTCATCACGCCTTTATCGCAATAAAGCAGATAACGCGTCTCGGCCCTCAATGCTTTAAAGCGGCTTTGTAAAGCAAAGAAAGGAATTTCTTCTACTTGGCTATTAGCTAGCTTTAATGGCCTGACTTCTACTTCATCCGGGTGGCGGATATCCAAGATAATGGTGTCTGGCTGGGGCATTGAGAATACTTCGACTTCAGCCAATGGGGTATCGTCATCCATCACTTCATCGATGGTTTGAACCCTGCGATTGGTGATGGCGTTTTCCAATACAGCAAAATCAAATTTCTCTTCCTCGTTAGTTACCCGATCTATCTTGGCCCTGGTGGCCGGTTTTTTGGAAATTACGCCACAGTATTCGGGCATATTTGCGGCAAATTCTTCCGTGCCAATCTTTCGAGCAATATCAATAATGTCGTTTTTATCGAAGGTCGCTAGTGGTCGCAACACTAGGGTGCTAGTGACTGAATCAATCACTGAAAGGTTTGTGAGTGTTTGACTGGATACTTGAGCCACACTCTCACCCGTCACTAGCGCTTGCACTTCCATCTCCTTAGCAATCTGGGTGCCCGCTCGCAACATCATACGTTTAAGCACAACACCCATTTGGGAGTTATGTACATTGCTGAGAATTTCACCAACGACATCTTCAAACGGCACCGTAATAAATCGAACGCTGTGAGAGCTACTGAATTTATTACAGAGGTAACACGCAACTTCTTTGACCCCGACCTCATGGGCACGACCACCCAGATTAAAAAATAGAAAATGGGTGCGCAAACCTCGCTTCATGGTGAGGTAGCTGGAGACTGTGGAGTCAAACCCACCGGAAATAAGTGAGATCACAGAATCCTGTGTTCCCAAAGGAAAGCCACCCAAACCCGTATTTGTGCTTTGAACAACGTACAACTCTTGTTGACGAATTTCGAGCCTAACGGTGACATCCGGATTTTTTAATTTTACCCCTGTCGCTTCAGACTGATGAAGCAATTCTCCCCCAACCTGTCGCTCTACATCATGGGAACTAAAGTCGTGCGTGCCACTTCGCTTAACGCGAAGCACAAAAGTTTTACCCGCTAATTGCTCCCGCCAAACTGATAGGGTCTTTTCCAAAATATCGTCAAAGTCACCCAGAGGAAAGTGCACTACTTGAGAAAAATTAGCGATACCGGGAGTGCGCCCCAAAATATCAGCTATTTGGATATCCAGCCTTTCTTTATTTAACCCTAGATCAGGCCCAGTGATTTCAATTTTTTCCCAATCCCGACTAACACTGATACCTTCATGCAATGGTTTGAACATTCTGCGCAAATTATCACGCAGCTGCCTGGTCATACGCTTTCTAACCGGCGCACTTTTAATGGTAATTTCTGGAAACAACTTGACAACAAAATGCATGAACAGGCGCGTAATTTAACGGGAAAGTGAAAAAGCGCGGATTATATTACAAATCACAGCACTTTCGGCGTATTATGGTCCGCGCAAATATTAGGCCATTCGTACGCAAAGCCGCTCCGCACCATATTGGTGCAAATCTGCTCTATTTTGGTGCAAACTAGCTATTCGAACCGAGATGAGTATCCATAAGCTGTTGAATTTACTCAATCAGCTGTTTGGCATAGCTTTTGCTTTAAAAGCTCATGTCTAGTTGTATTGTATGTAAGGTAGTCGCCATCATCGTGCCTACCACAAGATAACAAAAAAATACCATGGGGTATTTTTGCCCTACCGCATATGTCGGCAGGCCTGCTTAACACTTGTTTAATGATAAAGATATCCATACCTGGAGGAACCAATGTCTAAGACCCTTACACTGATCAAAGAAAGCGAAGCCCGCTGGGTCGATCTGCGTTTTACCGATACAAAAGGCAAGGAACAGCATGTTTCTATGCCCATCAGCGAAGTTGGCGAAGACTTCTTTGAAGAAGGGAAAATGTTTGATGGTTCTTCGATTCAAGGCTGGAAAGGCATTAATGAGTC
>JALQUJ010000064.1 GCA_023263825.1 Porticoccus sp. | reverse complement strand
GTAGTACTTCCAACAGGTCAACACGACCAACCAATTCACCTAGTGTCTGCATACCCAGCAAGGCCATCCACTCACGTGTTTCTTCTGCCATAAAGCGGAAGAAGTTTTTAGCCGTTTCAACTGTACCCTTATAATAATCGGCACGAAGCTGTTCATCTTGCGTTGCAACACCTGTTGCACAGTTATTCAAATGACAGATTCTTAGATATTTACAACCGAGAGCCACCATAGGCGCCGTACCAAAGCCAAAGCTTTCAGCACCAAGAATCGCTGCTTTCACAACATCCAAGCCCGTTTTTAAACCGCCATCGGTCTGAACCCGAACCTTATCCCGCAAGTCATTAGCTCGCAGCATTTGGTGAGTTTCAGCAAGCCCCAGCTCCCACGGGGAACCGGCATAGCGAATCGATGTTAGTGGGCTGGCAGCTGTACCACCGTCGTACCCTGAAATTGTAATTAAGTCTGCGTAAGCTTTTGCTACACCTGCTGCAATAGTACCCACACCAGGTCTGGAAACCAGCTTAACTGAAACCAATGCAGTCGGATTTACCTGTTTCAAGTCAAAAATGAGCTGAGCCAAATCCTCAATAGAATAAATATCATGGTGAGGTGGTGGTGAAATCAATGTGACGCCCGGCACGGAGTAACGCAACCGTGCAATCAAGTCATTAACCTTGCCACCGGGCAGCTGGCCGCCTTCGCCAGGCTTGGCACCTTGAGCTACTTTAATCTGAATAACTTCAGCACTTGATAAATAATGTGGTGTTACACCAAAACGCCCTGAAGCTACCTGCTTAATTTTGGAAACTTTTACCGTACCATAACGTATGGGGTCTTCGCCCCCTTCACCAGAATTAGAACGACCACCAAGGCTGTTCATTGCCTCAGCCAAGGCCTCATGAGCTTCTGGTGAAAGAGCACCTAGAGACATACCCGCCGAGTCGAATCGCTTCAGAATATCTCCTATGGGCTCAACGTCAGTGACTGGAATAGACTTAACACCTTCTTTGATTTTGAGGAGATCTCTTAAGGTCGCTACCGGCCGTTCATTGACCAATGCAGCATAGTCATGCCAAGCCGTATAATCACCGTTTTGAACCGAGCGATGTAGCGCCTGGATAACATCCGGATTAAAAGCATGGTATTCCTGACCATGAACATACTTCAGTAAACCACCAGGGCTCACTGGCTTGCGTTCACTCCAGGTCTCATCAGCCAAGCGCTGTTGATCCTGTTGCAAATCATCAAAATTAGCACCTTGAATACGACTGGGTGTATCGATGAAACACAAGTCGACAACTTCAGTTGCCAGACCAATAATTTCGTAGAGCTGGGCGCCACGGTAGGAACCAATGGTGGAAATACCCATTTTTGACAGAATTTTCAGCAGGCCTTTATTGATACCTTTTCGATAGTTTTTAAAGGCTGTATCCAAATCACAAAGTAACTCACCAGACTCGATTAAATCTGTGAGTATGTGATAACTCAAATAGGGATATACCGCAGAAGCACCACAACCAATCAGTGTTGCTATTTGGTGTGAATCGCGAGCAGATGCTGTACTGGCGATAATATTAGCATCACAACGTAAACCTACCGCTATAAGGTGATGATGAACAGCACCAACTGCCATCAACATTTGAATAGGCAGTTTGCCTGGCTGAATATCAGAATCAGACAAAATACAGCAGACTATGCCATCACGAACGGCTGATTCTACTTCTTCACAGAGATTGTGAATGGCCTGTTTTAGACTTGCTTTTTCAGGGTCATAATTAACACTGATCTTCCTAACTTGATAATCATCCCGGCCAGTATTTTTGGGTGAAGAATTTTTCAACGCATAGTACTTCCGTGGTGACAATACGGGGCTAGTTAAGTTAATGCGCTTAGCGTGATCAATGGTTTCCTCAAAAATGCCACATTCGCGCCCTAACTGGGTTTGTAATGACATGACCAATGTTTCACGCAGTGGATCAATTGGTGGGTTTGTTACCTGTGCAAACTGTTGGCGGAAATAGTCATAAAGACTACGATTTTTACTTGAAAGCACAGCCATTGGAGTATCATCCCCCATGGATCCAACAGCTTCCTGGCCACCTTCAGACAATGGCCTTAACACCTGATCACGCTCCTCCTGAGAAGCTAGGAACATCTTCGAATAGGTACGGATCTGATCCCGAGTTAGAGCACCTTCCACCTCTATACTTTCATCATCCATGGTGGACATGATTTTCACAGTACCATCGCGCAACCATGTTCTATAGGGCGCACCTGAAGCTAGCTCCTTATCAACATCAGCTGTGTTTAAAATCTTACCTGTTTCAGTATCAATGGACAGAATGTCCCCAGGCCCAAGGCGGCCCTTGGCGACAACATTTTCTGGCTGATAGCCGTAAACACCGACTTCCGATGCAACAGTAATAATATCGTCATCAGTCAGAACCCAACGTGATGGCCTTAAACCATTTCTATCAAGGGTACAGACAGCATATCGACCATCGGTAATAACTAATCCAGCTGGCCCATCCCAAGGCTCCATGTGCATGGAAATATATTCGAAATAAGCTTTTTCGTTTGGCCCAAAGTCCTGGTTATTATTCCAAGCTGGCGGCACCAGCATTCTAACGGCCTTGTGCAGATCCATCCCACCTGCAACCAGTACTTCCAGCATATTATCCAAACTAGATGAATCTGAACCGGTGCGGTTTACTAATGGCGTAACTTCTTTTAAATCAGGCAATAATGGGGTTTCGAACTTTGGCGTACGCGCCACAGACCAGTTGCGATTACCCGGAATAGTATTGATTTCACCATTATGGGCCAACATTCTGAACGGTTGAGCCAGTGGCCACCGGGGCATTGTGTTCGTTGAAAAGCGCTGATGAAAAACACAGATAGCGGTTTCGAGCTCAGGGTTTGCCAAATCTAAATAAAATTTAGGTAAATCCACAGGCATCATCAGCCCTTTATAGCTGATAACATTTTCAGCAAGGCTGGCAATATAGAACGATGTATCTTCAGCTAACGCAATTTCTGTTTTACGTTTGGCTATAAATAACCTTGCATTGAACTTCTGATCCGTCAAATCAGGTGCAGAGATAAAAACTTGTTCAAATACTGGCAGTGTCTGTAATGCAATATCACCCAAACACTCATCATTAGTAGGAATCTCACGCCAACCCACCACTGTCAAACCTTGTGCTTGTAAGATTTCAAACATGACTTGTTTTGCGTGTTCACGCTGGGATGAATCCTGGCTCAACATGATAGAGCCCACAGCATATAAATCAGGCAATTCCGTTGAAAACAGTTCGTTGGCCACCTGACGCATAAAATGATCAGGCTTTTGCAACAGCAACCCACAACCATCACCTGTTTTACCATCAGCGGCGATACCACCCCTGTGGGTCATGCAGGTTAATGCTTCGATGGCAGTTTCCAATAAACGATGGCTGGTCTGCCCTTTTGTATGGGCAATCAGGCCAAAGCCACAATTATCTTTGAATTCATCTAACCGGTAGAGGCCAGTTGGCATAATACAACTCTAGGTAAAATATAACTAAAAACAATAAGTTACAGTACAAAAACCAAAAAAATGATTGGTGCTGGCACAAAAGGAGACACATTTTACACATCCGCAGCCAGCGCCACAAATGTCTAGGGGAGAAAAATGTTTTTATATTTTCAAAAAGGGCAAATTAGTACATTCTGTAAGCAGGACAATCAAATACACATCATTCGTTTTTCCGATCAGCTAACCCTCGGGAACTCTAGACTCCAACAAAGTATTTAGACAGTTAGGATCAAAATCTGATGTCACCACAGCATGACCAATTGACTTAAGTAAAACCAAGCGCAAACTACCATCCAATACCTTTTTATCAACAGACATAAGCTCCAAAAATTTCTCTGCTGACATATCCTTTGGTGCTGACACTGGCAATTCACATTTTAAAAGCAGCTCTTTTGTTCTACTAACATCATTTTCAGGAATCCAACCCAAGGCATTTGATAACTTGGCAGCCATCACCATTCCCACTGATACTGCCTCTCCATGTAACCAATCTTTATAGGATTGATAGGTTTCTATGGCATGACCAAAGGTATGGCCAAGATTCAAGATAGCACGCACACCACCCTCACGCTCATCCAGGCTAACTACTTTTGCTTTATTCTCACAGGACCTTTCAATGGCATAGGCTAAAGCCTCTGGGTCTCTGTCCAACAAATGATTGATATTCTCTTCTAACCAATTAAAGAAAGGAGCATCGGCAATAAGACCATATTTTATAACCTCTGCTAATCCCGCCCGAAGCTGACGATCATCCAGTGTATTCAGCGTGCCTGTATCAGCAATTACACATTGGGGCTGATAAAAGGCACCAATCATATTTTTTCCCATAGGGTGATTAACTGCCGTTTTTCCCCCAACGGAAGAATCTACCTGAGCAAGTAAAGTTGTTGGGAGTTGAATAAAGTTAACTCCCCGCTGATAACAAGCTGCGGCAAAACCCGTCATATCACCAATAACACCACCTCCCAAAGCTATAAGCGTCGTCGTACGGTTATGCTTTTTAGAAAGTAAGGTGTCAAAAATAGTATTAAGGGTTTCCAGGTTCTTATATTTTTCACCATCAGGCAATACAACGGATTCGACCTGATATGACGACAAACCAGCCATGATAGATTCTAAATACAAGGGAGCAATGGTTTCGTTAGTTACAACTAATACCTGTTGCCCAAAAATAAACGGCGTGAGTAAATTTGGCTGTTTTAACAAGCCCTCACCAATAACAATGGGATAACTTCTATCACCCAAATCAACTCTGAGTTCTCTTTGTTTTTTCACTATGAATGGTTTCTACTAACGGCTACTAAATGAATGTAACTAGAAATGTACCACATCAATCCATTAACTGACGAACTGCTGTAACAATATCGTCAGCAACAAGCTGAGGTTTTCTTTTTTCTGTCACGACAATTAGGTCAGCTACTTCTCTATACAGAGGGTCTCGGTCTGATATAAGTTTTTCAATAACTTGCCGGGGGTTATCCACTTGCAATAACGGACGATTGCGATCATGAGCAGTACGTTCTAACAGCTGGCCAACTGAGGCACTAAGGTAAACAACATAACCGCGTTGCTTCAAAGTTTCACGATTACTTTCTGCAAGTACAGCACCACCACCTGTAGCGAGAAGCACCCCTCTACGAGAGGTTACTTCATCCAACATCCTAGATTCTCGCTTGCGGAAACCCTCTTCTCCTTCAACATCAAAAATCCAGGGAATATTAGCACCGCAACGATCTTCAATTTCAGCGTCAAGGTCTACAAATTCTAAATCGAGATTTTCAGCCAGGAACCGGCCTATGGTTGTCTTGCCAGCCCCCATGGGGCCGACAAGAAATAAATTGTTGTGTTTAAGCATTTAATCCAGAAGGCCCAATGATTTCAAAATCCAGCGCCACTTCGTCGAGTGGGTAGGGAATATATTGATCTGCCTCTAACGCAATTTGAGTTTCCATTGCTTGATCATTGAGCTCTGAAGGCATTTCAATGACCTTGGTGATCACCGATGATCCAGAAACAGCAAAAGCCGTATCTTTTGCCTTTGCCTTTGCCTGGCTAACCACTTTTCTAATTGTGTCTGACAGCGCATCCACATCATTGATATTTTTTTCAACAACCGTATTGGGCGGAAGAGGCCTAACAAGGTAACTTTCTACCTTGTAACGGCTACCATTTCGGCTGATCTCAAGCAGTTTCACTGCCGAAGAACTTATGTCTAGCCCCAACAAACTTTTAGGCTGCTGATCTAGAAAGCTAAAAATTCCCATTTTTGTTTTCTTTTCCCAGAGTTACGCAAAGCATCTAACATGCAACCTTAGCTATTTTTTGCAAGTTTGCAAGTAGTGTATTGCCACTTTTTTTCGCCCTATAATACGAAGCTGTCACAAAACTGGCCAAATCATGAAAAAAACCCACCTCAAACTTCTTAGCTATCTTTTATGGTTTACTTTTGCAGTATTAGGCGGCTTATTAGTGGTTAGCGGCAGCTTATACCTATACCTTAGTCCTAAATTACCCTCCGTTGAAAGCCTTCGTAAGGTAAAACTGCAGACTCCTTTGAGAATTTATTCACAAGATTCGCAACTAATTGGTGAATTTGGTGAAAAAAGGCGAACACCGATTACTTTTTCTGACATTCCTCCCTTGTATGTGAAAGCACTTTTATCTGCAGAAGATGACCGCTTTTACGAACACGGGGGAGTTGATGTTGCCGGCCTTTTACGAGCCGCTTCCCAACTTATCACCTCTGGCGAAATAAAAACGGGGGGCAGCACTATTACTATGCAGGTCGCCAGAAACTTCTTTCTCACACGTAAGCAGACATTTACCCGTAAATTTAATGAAATTCTATTGGCCCTACGTATAGAAGATGACTTATCTAAAGACGAAATCCTAACCCTGTATGCCAACAAGATATACCAGGGCAACAGGGCCTACGGCATTGATGCTGCTGCACACGTTTATTACGGCAAACCCATTAAAGAGCTGAGCTTGGCGCAACTGGCTATGATTGCCGGCCTCCCCAAAGCACCTTCTGCCTATAACCCCATCGCTAATCCAGATCGTGCACTGATTAGGCGCAACTGGATTCTCAAACGAATGTTGGATCTAAATTATATTGATGCCAACACCTACCAACAGGCAGAAGCCGAGCCCGTCAGTGCTGATTACCATGGCTATAACGTCGAACTCAATGCCCCTTATGTTTCTGAAATAGCACGTAAAGAAATTATCGAAATGGTAGGTGATGCAGCCTACACTGATGGTTACCGTGTTTACACTACGATTAAAGGTGAACTTCAGCGAAGCGCACAAACAGCTGTTCAAAAAGGATTGCTGGATTATGACCAACGCCATGGATACCGTGGCCCAGAAGCACAAGTCATAGAATCAGAACAGTGGGCTTCAATACTACAAAAAACACCACGCTACGGAAAATTAACCCCAGCTATCGTCACAGAAGTAAAAGAACAATCCCTTCATATTCTTTTAGATGATAATCAACACGGAGAAATCTTATGGGAAAACGGCCTAAAAGGATTACGCAAATACAATAGCCCCAATAGTCGATCTGCCCCCATCAAATCCGCTAGTAAACTATTTTCACAGGGTGACCTCATTCGCGTAGAAGCTATAACAGATAACCCTGGTATAGATGATCCTGATATAGACAGTCCAGACAAAGCAAAGAACCAGTGGGCATTGACACAACTCCCAAAAGCCCAAGCTGCTATTGTGGCACTAAACCCTGAAGATGGCGGCATTCAAGCTTTAGTTGGTGGTTTTGATTTCTACCAAAGCCACTTTAATCGCATCACCCAAGCTGAGCGGCAACCTGGCTCCAACTTCAAACCTTTTATTTATACCACAGCATTAGAAAATGGCTTCACTGCAGCAAGTATCCTTAATGATGCGCCCGTCGTATTTGAGGATAAACTCCTTGAAAACACCTGGCGTCCAGAAAATGACAGCGGTAAATTTTATGGGCCTACACGACTACGAAAAGCACTTTATCTATCACGCAATCTGATTTCTATTCGTATATTACGGAGTTTGGGAATAAAAACGGCCATCAATGGTTTAGACCGATTCGGTTTTAACACCGCTGTCTTACCCCGGGATCTTTCATTATCCCTAGGCAGCCATGCCGTTACCCCTCTGGAAGTTGCTACCGGATACGCTATTCTTGCCAATGGTGGATATAAAGTTGAACCCTTTTTGATAGATCACATTGAGGATGCTGAAGGCAACCTGGTTTACCAAGCTGCACCTCTTACTGTTTGTCGTGAGTGTGACACGAAGAAAACCAGCCCAGAACAAGACGGCGTGGCCAACCTAAAACCATTGGATTCTGACAATATATCTCGCCTAACTATAGAACAGAACAACCCTTTAGAAGCACAACAACCTACCCAAGTATTGCCTGTCGCTCCTAGAGTTATAGATCCACAAGTTGCCTATATCATTGACTCCATACTCAAGGACGTCATTCGAAAAGGAACAGGGAAACGTGCCAGGGTTTTAGAGCGATCGGATATTTCTGGTAAAACAGGTACAACTAACGGACCTAAAGATGCCTGGTTTTCAGGCTACAGCCCACACATAGCGGCCACAGCCTGGCTAGGGTTTGATGAGAATCTGCTACTGGGCCGCAGAGAGTACGGTGGCTCTGCTGCCCTACCAATTTGGATAGATTTTATGAAACAGGCCTTAAAAGGAGAGCCTGTGATAACACGACCTCAACCAGAAGGTATTGTGATGGTTCATATTGATCCGGTCACCGGGCTCAGAGTAGGGCCAGAGCATACCAGCGCCATCTTTGAGATCTTCCGAAAAGAAAATGTTCCTCCTATGGCCGAAACCAGACCATCAATAGATAGAGGTAATGAGTTAATAGAAGGCGCTCCACTCCCAGAAGATCTATTCTAAGTGTGAGTACGACGACAATAAACATAGCCCAATATTGAAGCCAACAATGGATACAACAACTGTCAATATAGACTGGAGCCAAATCGATACCGTCCTATTTGATATGGACGGCACCCTGTTAGATCTACATTTTGACAACTTTTTTTGGCTGACCCATCTGCCCAAGCGTTATGCCGATCACCATGACCTTTGCCCAATCCAAGCAACAAAGGAACTACACAATCGGTTTAATGAAAAGCGGGGGACTTTAGATTGGTACTGCCTTGAATACTGGTCAGATGAACTGTCAGTCAATATTCGCCAGCTAAAAGAAGAAATTGAACACCTTATTCAGGAGCGGCCTTTTGTACAGGAATTCTTGCAACAACTCGGGCAACATAAAAAACAAAGGGTGCTCATTACTAATGCACACCCTCAAAGTCTGGAATTAAAACTTGCTGCAACAGGCATTCACAACCTACTCGATCACATATATAGCTCACATCAATTTGGCCAGCCTAAAGAGTCCCAGCAATTTTGGCAGGCATTATCTAAGCAACAACATTTTGACCCTGCAAAAACACTATTTATAGATGACTCCATTGACGTTCTTCATTCTGCCCAGCAATATGGCATTAGCCATCTACTGGGAATGCGGCAACCAGATAGTCAGCAAGCCCCAAGAGAATTAGATGGCTTTCAAACTATCGTTCACTTCGATGAAATTTTCCCCAATGGCTAAATCATCAGAACCTCTTCAAAAAATAAGAATAGACAAGTGGCTCTGGGCTGCACGCTTTTTTAAAACCCGTGCATTAGCCAAAGCTGCCATTGAAGGTGGCAAAGTTCATATTAACGGCCAACGAACAAAACCCAGTAAAGATATCATTCTTGGAGAAACACTCTGTATTCGCCAAGGATGGGATGAAAAGACTGTGATCGTTGATAAACTTTTTGATCAACGCCGCGGGGCTACAGAAGCCGAAACACTGTATAGCGAAACAGCTGAAAGTATTGAAAAACGAGCAAAACTTTCAGCAGAACGTAAAGCTGCTAATTGCTCTGCCTCAACCCATGACCGGCGCCCGACAAAAAAACAACGCCGCCAAATACACCGATTCAAGGAAGAAAACCTATAATGACTTTACACCTGCCCCAAAGGCCCATAACGACATATACTATTATTAAGCATGTTGCTACTTTGTTGGCACTTACAGCTCTCTTCTTCCCATCTGTACCTTTTGCTGAAATTTATCGGTGGACAGATGAACAGGGAAAAACCCACTTCTCTGAACACCCACCTGAAGACCAAGTGCCATCTGAGGAAATATCATCCCAACTAACACCTCTCAATCGTGATTCCAGCACGGATGAAACAAAAAAGTTACAAAAACTTTTTAAAGGGGCTACACCTGAAGAGCAAGCTCATCAACAACAAGAAAAGACTATCCAGCAGCAACAAGATAAGAAAATGGCACAGGCCTGCAATAAAGCGAGGCAACAACTGAAGACAATAACAGGGCGTGTATTTTTTGTGGATGACAACGGCAAAAGAGTTGTCGTAACTGAAGAAGAACGGCAAAAACGAGCTCAACGGTTAGAACAAGAAATCAGGCGTCGCTGTCGCTGACAAAATTTTATAAAAAGTAATACATTCTACCAATAAGCACTGGACTATATTAACGAACCACCCAAAATTCCCGCGCTTTCCTCAGGAACACCCATAATGCCCAATTCCGACCAGCTACAACGATTTATTTTTGAACATTCAGATATCCGTGGCGAAATACTAACTTTGGAAAAAAGTTATCAACGTGTGCTCGAAAATGGCAGCTACCCACTCGCCATACAATATTTGATTGGTCAATTTCTGGCTGCAGCGGGCCTGTTAAGTGCCACATTAAAATTTGATGGTGTTATCACACTTCAAGCACAGGGAGATGGACCACTATCACTTATTATGGCGGACTGTACCCGGCACCACAATCTTAGGGCCATTGCTAAATTCGACACAGAACACAGCTATAATGAAACAGATAAACAACAAAATGACTTTTCCTTAGCCGACCTTATTGGCAAAGGCACCCTGACTCTCACCATAGACCCAAGTAGAGGTGAACGCTATCAAGGTATTGTTCCCCTTGAATCACCTTCCCTCGCAAAATGCCTGGAAGACTACTTTTTACGCTCAGAACAACTTCCCACCAGAATTTGGCTGGCAGCAGAGCCAACACCGGAAAATGCAAAAGCTTCAGGCTTGCTCCTCCAGGCATTACCGAGCCAACTTGAATCGACACCAGAAGAAAACCAACAGCTCTGGGAACATACGACCCAAATAGCCGAAACAATTACGTCAGAAGAACAGTTATCCCTCAACCATGAACAACAGTTATACCGGCTTTTCCATCAGGATGAATTACGCCTCTTTGAGCCAAACCCGGTGCAATTTTTTTGTAGCTGCTCCGAGGGTAGATTTGCCAAAGCTCTGACTTCTATGGGACATGAAGAACTCGACGATATCCTCAAAGAACAAGGCATCATTTCTATTAGTTGCGAGTTTTGCCACCAACAATACCGCTTTGATGAGAACGATATTGCAAATCTGTTCGGAGAAAACCCACCAACACTCCACTAGTGGATATTTTTCTGGCATAATTGCGCACCTTTTTAGCTCGGCAGGTTCCACCTGCGGGTATGGACCACAAAAATCAACGTAAAAACGAATAGTATTAACGAATAGAACTCTCCCGACAGGACAAAAACTGATGACACAAATCGAAGACTCTGCTGTGAATGTTTACACCGACTTGTGCTCTGCTGAGTTGATAGAGATGGCACTTCAAAATGGAGAAGGCCAGCTTACAGACACCGGGGCCTTTCTCTCAGTAACAGGAAAGCGCACTGGTCGCTCACCTGCTGACCGCTTTGTAGTTGAAGAGCCCAGCAGTAAAGATGACATTAACTGGGGACCAGTCAACCGCCCCTTTGCCGAAGATAAATTTAATGCTCTGTGGGATCGTGTTGAATCACACCTGGTCGAGAGGTATCGTTATGTGTCTCACCTTCATGTGGGGCAGGATCTCGAACATTACCTTCCAGTAAAAGTGACCACAGAAACTGCTTGGCATAACCTGTTCGGTCGCAACATGTTCATTCGTCCGGAAAAGTACAACCCCTCCAACAAAGAACAATGGAAAATTTTACATGCTGCTAACTTTATCTGTGATCCAGTAAGAGATGGCACCAACAGTGAAGCCGTTGGTATTATCAATTTTGGACAGCGCAAAGTGCTTATTGCTGGCTTGAAATATGCTGGTGAAATGAAGAAAGCCATGTTCTCTGTACAAAACTTCCTGTTACCCGAGAAAGATGTCATGCCAATGCACTGTGCCGCCAATGTCGGCAAAGACGGTGATGTCTGTCTATTCTTTGGTCTTTCAGGCACGGGTAAAACAACATTGTCTGCAGATCCTGATCGCTACTTGATTGGTGATGATGAGCATGGCTGGACCAAAGGTGCTGTCTTCAACATGGAAGGTGGTTGTTATGCGAAAACTATTAACCTAAGCAAAAAGAATGAACCCGTTATTTGGGATGCCATTCGATTTGGTGCAATTGTTGAGAATGTCGCTACCGATGCAAATCGTACAGCTGACTATGACGACACCAGCCTCACCGAAAATGGCCGCTGTAGCTATCCGCTAGAACACGTAGAACTACGAAGCGCAGAAAACCGTGCAGGCGAACCCAAAAATGTTATTTTCCTGACGTGTGATGTATCAGGCGTACTACCTCCAGTCTCTATTCTTTCAAAAGAAGCCGCAGCTTATCACTTCCTCAGTGGTTACACTGCACGTGTTGGCTCTACGGAAATGGGCGGAGCAGCTGGTATTCAGTTGGCGTTCTCAACTTGTTTTGGTGCCCCCTTTATGCCACGCCCAGCCAATGTATATGCTGAATTATTAATGAAGCATATTGAAGACTTTGGCAGTCGTGTCTACTTGGTAAATACGGGCTGGACTGGCGGCTCTGGTGCTCCAGATGGTTCTGGCTCTCGCTTCCCTATTCCAGTTACACGTGGCATTATTTCAGCTATTCAAAATGGTGATTTGGAAGAGACTGAAACAGTTAAACTGCCAGGACTAAACCTGGAAATCCCAACCAGTGTTCCTGGTGTGGACAGCTACTACCTAAACCCACGGGAAACATGGGAAGACAAAGCAGCCTATGATGAACAAGCTGCAAAACTGGCCAAGTTGTTCGTTGAAAACATCCAGAATTTTGATGTATCAGAAAGTGTTCTCAATGCAGGGCCACAGGTGTAAACCTATGCTCTTTATTTAGACTGCTTAGAAGAACTATTTAGAAAACGACAACAAACAAAAAAGGCGGCTAACATAGCCGCCTTTTTTGTTTGCTTATGATTGGGTTTTTAAGCCTGCATACTCAAAGCCAAGCCTTTTTGATACAACTCCGAACTTTTTTCATGCTCACCCAATTGAACCATTAAACGCGCAAGTTCTACATAAGCTTCCGGCTGTACTTTCAAGGCAATGGCACTCTCAAGATAATCTCGCGCCTTACCCCACAGTTGATTACGCTGGCTCAGCCTCCCAAGAGCTAACATCAACTCACCATCATTCGGACGCTGGCGCAACCACCCTTCTGCTGTAATTAACTGCTTTTGCGGGTCACCACTTTGAACAATGCCATATAACCTGACCAAAGCGTCATCCCAGTCCAATTTGAGAGATTTCCGCAATAGCAATTCAGCCCTGTTAGCCTCACCCAACTGGTACAAACTTGTGATATAAGACAACAACACACGTTTTATCGATTTCACGTGTTTTGGCATGTCATGCCACAATTGAATAAGTGCATCTGTATCTTCTGAGCCGCCCGTTCTTTTTGATTGAACTGACAATGCTGTCAACAATGATGAATAAACCTCAGACTCAACCCGCTGCATCGCACGCTTGTTAAATACCTTGTAACGTCTAAAGTCAGGCAATAATTTTTCTAAACTACGCCAATCCTCAAGCCCCCTATAGGTGTTGTTTAATAAGCGTAATATCAATGGATGTTCAGGATCTTTTGTGTGGAGGCGCTGCAAAATAGCAAGTGCTTCTTCATAATGCCCATCACGTAAATGCATTCTGGCTTGAGCTAAACTAATAGCCAGATCTCCAGCTGGTTCGATTTCCCGGGCCTTTACCAGTAAACGATCAGCATCATTTTGATCACCAATTTCATAGGCTGCATTTGCTGCCGCAAGGTAATTTAACAATGGCATATCTGCATGTTTGGCTGAGCGCTTTAGGGTCCGACGTGCCTGATCCCAATGGCCTTCAATATATTGCAATAGTCCTCTAGACGTACGAGAGCGGTGACGCTGTTTTCGTGCCGCCCCCCTTTCTTTGAAAAATTTCTGGCTAGGTTCAATAAATAACTTCAAGCCCGCCTTTAATATTCGCCAAACCAACCAAACTACCAATAGCATTAACAACAACGCCCAAAGACTCATATCAATTGTGTAGTTTCCATAAGCGATTAAGATATAACCGCCATTTTCTAGCATCTGCCAAGCGACCAGGCCACCGACAACGGTGACCAGAACAATAATAAACAACAATCGTCTCACTACTATTCCCCCGTCTGATCTTCGTCAGATTGCTGAACAGTATGTCGTTTGTGCCAACTATCTATATAGTCTCTGAGAACCTCCAAACCTTCTGAGATATCCGGTAACTGCTGAACTACATTCTCTTGCTCAAGTAACGCCAACTGCTCCACTAATGGAATTGCAGATTCATTTAATTCAAAATAGTTATTAAGCCATGCTTGCGCCTTTTCTAAACTGGCTTGGTAAATCGCCTGCTCTTCGCGCAATAATGCCATTTGGGCTTGTTCCAGTAAAATGGCAAGGTTATGACGTAATTGTTGGTCTTCTTCCACCGAGGGCAAGGGCTCAAGAGGTGCATCACGACGTCTTACCCGAATTAAATCACTGGCAGACTCAAGTGCCGAATTAAAGCTTTGATGAAGCCTCTCTCTCCATTGCTCAGAGATCGAACCATTTTCATCAGTCTCAATAACCTTAGTTTCAATATCACTCGACTCTTCTTCATCAAGCTCAGGCGCCATCAAGGGCAAATTAACCAACTGTTCTGATAAGGCGCTCAATTGAAGGTACAACCCTTCACGATCAACCATTCGTGCGGAACGTAATGCAGTAATACTTTTGGCCAGGGCTTTTCGCACCGGCAACAAATCGACTTCATCCAGATCACGCAAAATACCATCTGCAGTTACTAGCAAAGAAGTTGCATTTTTTGTGTTTCTTTCTGTAATCAACCGTTGATTAGCAAGCCGAATAAGGTATTCCGCTTCTGCAAGCAACCAATCACTTCGAGATGTTGTAGAGAGCTCTCTTAATCGACGCGCATGGCTATTAATATTTAACTGAATATCACTGATCCATTGATTGAGGGCTGCTTGGGACTGCTGCTGACTTTGACGCTCTCTTCGCTCATTATCCAACCGTTGCTCAAGACGCTTTATCTCTTGCTGTTGGCTTTCCAGGTTTTGCTGAACCGTATTAACGACTGGCTCTTGTTGTTGTAGTTGATAGAACCACCAACCTGCACCTCCAGCTACAGCCAATAACAAGAGCAATATTAGAATCAATATAGCCTTAACTAATGAACCACTACCTGAAGATTTTTTCTGCGCAGGGGTTTTCTTCTTAAGTTCTTTTTTTTCAGGTTCTTTCTTCTCAGACTGCTTTTGCTCTGGTTTTTCTATTTCAGACGCTTTGCCCCCAGAAGCTTCTTTTTTTCCCTTCTCTTCTTCTACGGGTGCTTCTTCTACAGAAGACCCACTTTTAGATGCCTTATGGGCTCCAGCAGCACCTTGAGAAAGCTCTATAGTCGATGATGACTCAGAGGAAGCAGCGACTTCTTCTTTGTTAGAGATTGAATCGGAAGCCTTCTCCTGAGCTGACTTCTCTACCTTCTCACCGTCTTTCTTACTATCTACAGAGTTGTTATCCACTGACAAAATCTCTTCAGATGCCTATGTTGTTTATCTACTTTTATTACTGTGCTACCTACCTATTTACTGTACCATCCTCGCAATGCCGAGACCATGTCTTCGGGCAATGCAGAACCAGCACATAAAACCTCTTTAAAACCCTTTTCTTTAGCATTTTTTGCCACTCTTTCACTGGATACTAAAAGGGGCAATTCACGCAATAAAGATTGCTGACTACCATCGACCATCGCTAATAAATTATTTAACAACTCACCACTATGGGCTATCACCAAATCCAATTTATTAGAAAATATTAGACTATTAATTTGCTCGGCATACTCATCGGTCATTTGGCGCTGATATAACTCACATCGACTCACCGTCGCTCCACGGGCAGAAAGCTGCTCGGCCAGTAATGGACGTCCTCCTGCCCCACAAAAAATAATGATCTTCTCTCCGGTAATATTCTGTAATGATGGTAATGCCAACAACCCTTCACTACTAAATGCTTGCTTGGGAAGCTCTGCCTTTACACCCCAATCAGACAATGTTTTCGCTGTGCTTTTTCCTACAGCATAGTAGTGCATATTAATAGGTAAACCTTCGGGTACCATAACGCAATAATTTGCCAACCAATCCATAGCCAGCATAGCGGCTGTCCGGCTAATGAAAACTGCTCTGTCATAATGGGCAAAATCAAGAATATATTCTTTGATCTGACCCAGATCTGATGGGCCTTCCAGGGGTGAAACAAGCATCACGGGGTAATGATAAGTTGTCGCACCACAATCAGACAAATAACAAGTAAATTTGTCAGCTTCTTTACCGTCCTCACTGACTATACCCAAAAGTGGTTTTGGGCGAATCAGTAGGGCCTGTAATCCTTGTAAGTCTGACACGGGTGCTTAATCCCCATAGACCTTTTTAAGAATATCCCCAGCACCTTGCTCTAATAATCTTTCCGCTAAAGTAACGCCTAATTTTTCAGCATCCGCTGCTTTGCCGCGTATATCATCACGAATAACATGACTGCCATCGGGAGAACCAACCAACCCTCTAAGCCATATATCATTTCCATCTTCCGAGCCAGCTTCATACAAGCTTGAGTCATTCAAGCTAGTGCCATTTAAACTACCATCATTTAAATGAGTATCGTGAATGGCATAGCAGGCAATGGGTACCTGGCAACCACCTTGTAAATGTTGGTTCATAGCCCGTTCAGCCAAGACGCACTCTGCCGTTGGGATATGATGCAGAGGCTTTAATAATGATTGTATTCTCTTATCGTCTAGTCGACTCTCTATACCAACGGCGCCTTGACCTCCAGCAGGAAGTGATTGCTCAGGCGATATATATTGTCGAATTCTGTCTTTCATTTCGAGTCGAATAAGTCCAGCAGAGGCTAGGATAATGGCATCGTACTCACCATCATCAAGCTTTTTCAAACGCGTATTGACGTTTCCCCTCAATTCTAAAATTTCAAGTTCAGGATAACGTTCACGTAGCTGGGTTTGTCGGCGTAAACTGGATGTCCCCACACGACTACCGTTTGGTAGCTCATCCAGGCACTGGTACTTATTAGAGACAAAGGCATCTGTAGGGTTTTCACGTTCACAAATCACACTTAAACCAAGCCCGGCAGGAAACTCCATTGGGACATCCTTCATAGAATGCACCGCAATATCAGCCTCACCTTCCAACATGGCGACTTCCAATTCTTTAACGAAAAGTCCTTTGCCTCCCACTTTAGCCAGTGGTGTATCCAGAATCTTGTCACCTTTTGTTGTAAAACCAACTAACTCCACCTCCAAATCAGGATGGAGTAACTTCAAACGAGCTTTTATATCTTCAGCCTGCCAAAGTGCTAGCGGGCTTTTGCGGGTTGCAATACGTACCGAGGAAGTCATGAAAAATATAACCAAAATAATTGAAGGGAAATCATAGCAGATCACCCATGAGCAAACATGCTCAAGGGGGTATACAAAACGTAAAATCTAGATTTGTTCTAA
>JALQUJ010000029.1 GCA_023263825.1 Porticoccus sp. | reverse complement strand
GCTGAACACTGCCAATGGGGGTAATTCGGGTACGATCCATATAACGCAGGGGCAAATGAAACAGCACATCCTGAATGGTCTGGATACCGAGCTTTGCCAGTTTATTGGCGAGCTGCACGCCAACTCCCTTGAGTTGGGTGACAGGTATCTTATCAAGGGTGCGTACGTTATCTGTCATGCTACCGAGGGGCAGCTAGGCAGGGGGTGCTGCTTAATGGCACTGCGAAGTGCATCAATCGCTTTGTGCCGAGGAAAGCTGGCACGCCAAGCCAAGGCAGAGGTTCGGCAGGGAGATGGATCAACAAAGGGGCGAGTCACTAGCAGCCCGTCCTTGTATCCGGCACCAATCGCCGCTGAGAGGGGTAAAATTGTAATTCCAAGACCTGATGCCACCATGTGTCGAAGGGTTTCCAGTGAACTGCCTTCACTATGGGTGCGAATTTGCGCAGTATTTTCATCCTGATGTTGGTTAAGGTTTGGTAGCGCCTCTCGAACCTGATCACCGAAGCAATGACCTTCTCCCAGTAACAATACATTTTCCTCATCAAGATCTACCGGTTTGATAGCCTCCTTTTTTGCCAGTGGATGGTCTCCAGGTAGTAGCACTACAAAAGGCTCTGAATACAGTGGTTGGGTCACTACGTCGGGTTCTGTAAAGGGTAGGGCGACAATAATGACATCCAGCTCCCCCTTGCGTAACCGTTGTCTTAGTGTCGCTGTAAATCCCTCTTCAACGACTAAGGGCATTTGTGGCACAGATTTTTGTAGTTCGGGAATGAAGTGGGGAAATAAATAGGGGCCAATGGTAAAAATAGCACCTACATAAAGGGGAGTTTTAAGTTGGTCCCTTCCTGCCGATGCGATGTCTTTAATTGAAGAGCTTTCTTCCAGCACACGATTTGCCTGGGCAATCACTTGTTCGCCAATAGGTGTGGGGCGGACACTATTTTTTGAGCGTTCAAACAGTTCTACATCGAGCTCTTGCTCAAGTTTTTTTACGGCGATACTCAGGGTGGGCTGGCTGACATGGCATAATTTGGCGGCTTGGCCAAAGTGCTGTTGTTGTGCCAGTGTGACGATGTAGCGTAATTCGGTTAAGGTCATGGTTTTCCCTTGCTCTTATATAAAGTCATGATGCAAAAATAATAGCTAAAACAAATTGAAAATGGAAAGCTCATTGAAAGTTTTATTTGCTGGTTGTGGTGATATTGCGATTCGAGCCATGGCTCAGTTGCAGAATTTACAGTCTGACAGCGATTGGCAGACATTGGGCATACGGCGCAATATTGCCAGGTTGCCAGCGGATATTGATGTTGTAGCGGGCGATGTACGGGATAGAGAATTCCTACTGGGTTTATTAACGTCACAAAATATCGATGTGTTAATTGGTACCCTCACACCAAGCCAGATGAGCGATGAAGGTTATCGCGATAGCTATGTGGTCGCAGCCCAATCCATTGAGTCAGCTGTTAAGGCGTGCAGGCAGCCCCCGAGGCTAATTGTTTGGGTATCTAGTACCGGTGTGTATGGTCAAAACAGTGGTGAGTGGGTGAATGAATCAACAGAAACGAACCCCGTTTCTTTTAGAGGAAAGCGATTACTAGAAGCTGAAAATGTTATTAGCTCCTTGCCAATGGCATCGGTCATCGTCAGGTTTTCGGGTATTTATGGGCCGGGAAGAAACCGTTTGATCAACCAGATTAAGAAGGGGGAACCAGTGCCAGTGAGGCCTGTTTCCTGGACTAATCGTATTCATTCTGAAGATTGCGCTGGTGTCATTGTGCATTTATTAGAGCATTTTAGTCGTGGTGAACATTTGGCCCCGTGTTATATCGGGACAGATGATGAACCTGTCCATGCTTATGAGGTACGTAGATGGTTGGCGGCTGAAATAGGGGTTCAGTTTAACGGGGCCAGCCAAGATGAATCTTGTGGTGAAATAGACTCTAGCTCTAACGCAGATAATAGCGGTCGCCGATGTAGTAACCAGCGATTACGAGAGAGTGGCTATGAGTTTCTGTACCCTACTTATAGAGAAGGATATAGGGCTTTACTTGATGGTAATGGTGATTAGCGGCGACTAGATCACCATAATGCCATCCATTTCTACCCCTACACCCTTGGGTAATTCTTTCACGCCAATGGCAGCACGCGCAGGATAAGGCTCGTCAAAATGTTGGGCCATAATTTCGTTCACCGAGGCAAAATTACCCAGGTCGGTAAGAAAAATATTCAATTTAACAATATCTTGCAGGGTGCCACCTGAAGCTTCGCAAACAGCGGTCAGGTTTTTAAAAACCTGTTTTATCTCTGCTTTGATATTATCATCAACAAGGGCCATTGTTTCTGGATCCAGCGGGATTTGGCCCGATAGATAAACCGTATTATTGACCTTAACTGCTTGTGAATAAGTGCCAATCGCTGCAGGTGCATTTTCAGTACTGATAACAGCTTTATTAATCATGGGGATGTCCTCGGTAAATCAATTCTTAATGCGGTATACCCGCTGTACTTGTTTTAGGCTTCGAATGCGTCGCATCACATTGGCAAGGTGTACCCGGTTTTTAACATCCACAACCAAGTCGACAATCCCTGAGTGTGCATCTCTTTCATTAATACTAATTTGGTGTATGGCGGCTTCGCTTTCAGAGATTCGTGAGGCAAGGGTGGCGATGATCCCTCTTTCTGAGATCAATTCCACTTTAAACTCTACGGGGAAGTCACCCTTTACGTTTGGTGACCAGCTCAGCGGCATACATTTTTCTACATTGGAGCGAATTTCATTGAGGTTATTACAGGAATCCCTGTGAACCACTAAACCTTTTCCTGGGCTTAAGTGTCCCAAAATAGCATCCCCCGGAATGGGGTGGCAGCATCGAGCATAGTTAATAATGAGCCCATCGCCAGAATCAATCATGATCGGTGACTCAAATTCATTGGGCATGGTTTCCAATCGCTTGGATGGCGGGGCCATTAAATTTGCGACGGCATAGGCCAGGCGATTGCCCAGACCTATTTGTTGCAAGAGGTGGTGTAACTGATACGGGTAAAAAATTATATACTGAAGAAACACCTGTTACAGATAAAATGAAAATTATTATGGAACATTTATTAGAGACACAAGTACCTTTTTCTAAATCACAAATGACAAGAATATACTATGCTGCAAAAGGACTTCCAGTTCCTAGCACAGGTGAGGAATATGATTTAGAAAAAGAATTACCAGGTCTTCTTGGATGGAGATTAATTAAAATAAACCCTGTTAAAGGTCTTGATTTTAAAATAACCGATTTAGATAAATCATCTAGAAATTCTGTCAGAGAATTTACAGGAGGTGATACTAAATTATTGTCTTCTCCAACAACTGCAAAAGAAATAATTAGACAATTTTTTGTAGCTAATAATGCACTGTTTAATGCTCAACAAAACATGCATTTAGATTTAAAGGCTGCAAATAAATTTGATGTAGAGGATAATGAGTTAGCAGCGGTGTTTGATAAACGAAATATACCTATAAAAAAATATGGGCCTTTATTTGAAGGACAGTTTAAACCATACGTTCCATCAGAAG
>JALQUJ010000013.1 GCA_023263825.1 Porticoccus sp. | reverse complement strand
CAGTAGAGAGAGCGCAGTCCACATCAGCCTTTTGTGGTTTTTCTCTTGAGTTGGGGCTAGAGAATCTAATTCAAAATTAGTTGACGTTGGTAGGTCGATAGCGTCGACTAAATTGGTCTCGGTCTCAGGTTCCGAGTCTGGTACTTCTTTTGTTTCAGGGAGGGATAGGTCTACGACAACCATATCCTGGAAAGTAGATTCTGATGTTTGATCGGAAGTTTTTGCATCAGTAGATACTATGGAATTTTGAATTGAGCTGGCGTCATCATTACCCTGCTCCTGCTCCTGCTCCTCTTCGGCAGAATTGATATCCATTTCATCAAAGATCATCAATTCGTCTTTTTCTGGAAAGGGGCTTTGGGTTTCTTCTATAGGGTTTTGTTTTACAACTTCGTTGATATAGGCATCAAAAATAACCAGGCATGCGCCACAGCGAACCTGGCCATCTGCTGCCTGTAGTTGGGCTGGCGATGCTCGGAAGGGTACTGAGCAGCCGGGACATCGGGTGATGATGTCAGTCATTTTTGTTGTGAGCAGTAGTTGTTGGTAATCATATTAGGGCTGTCTTTTTTCCTGGACAGTCATTGCAAATTCCGGTTTATTTTACTCTTAACTTTGCAATTAAACAGATCATCCGGACCAGTTTCTATTGGCGTTTAGTTGCCGTTAGTCTAACCCATCCTTCGTGGCAGCCGGGTGCATCAAAGTCAAACCAGGGTTGGTAGCTTTCCATAACTTCATTTGCCTGACTTTCGATAATGCCTGAAAGGCAAAGCAGGCCGCCCGACTTGGTGAGTGAATTGAGCAGCGGTGCCAGGGAAACCAGAGGGCCGGCCAGGATATTAGCGATAACTACATCAGTGGCAGCGTTCGGTGCTTTGTCGGGTAAATACACCGGGGTTAAGTCAGGTGATAACCCGTTCCTTTGTGCATTGTCCGCTGTGGCAGTCAGCGCTTGAGGGTCGATATCCACGCAGGTTGTATTTTCTGCACCAAGTAATAATGAGGCAATGGCAAGAATGCCTGAGCCACAGCCATAGTCGGTAACGGTTTTTCCACTAAGTTTTCCTTCGGATTGAATTTGATCCAGCCATTGCAAGCAAAGAAATGTCGTGGGGTGGGTGCCGGTACCAAATGCCAACCCTGGATCCAGTAATAAGTTGATACTTTCCGGGTGAGGAGGTTCTATCCAGCTAGGACAGATCCAAAGGTTTTCACCGCATTGAATGGGGTGGTAATGTTTCATCCATTCCCGTTCCCAATCTTTATCTTCCAGTAATTCCCAGCGGTGGTTTATGTCATTTAATAAGTTGCTGATTGCCTTGGTGTCACTGGCTGCATCAAACAGTCCGGTAATTTTTGTTTCGTGCCACAAGGGTGTTTCACCCAGGGCGGGCTCGAGTATGGGTTCGTCGGCATTGTCTTCAAAGGTGACGGAAACAGCGCCAGCTTCTAATAGCTTGTCTTCAATTTTTTCAGCTTGGTCTCTCGAGCTGTTTACTTTAAGTTGAAGCCAGGGCATGTGGGTTCCTGTTTAAAATGGCAGGTGAATAAAAAGCCCCGGAATTCGGGGCTCTTTTTTTAGGTTACGTGTTTTAGGTTATCCGATTTAGACTATGTGGGAAGTTAAAGCCCCAATTTTTTCTCCAAGTAGTGGATATTAACCCCACCTTTTTGGAATGCTTTGTCGCAGACCAAATCCTGTTGGAGTTCAGTGTTGGTTTTTATGCCTTCAATATGGAGTTCATCCAGTGCATTTTCCATCCGAGATAGTGCTGCCGTCCGATCTTTACCGTAAGTAATGATCTTCCCCACCAGAGAGTCGTAGTGTGGCGGAACGGTATAACCCGCGTAAATGTGTGAATCTACTCTGACACCATTGCCGCCCGGGGCGTGATAGGCGGTGATTTTTCCAGGGCTGGGCATGAAGGTGGTGGAGTCCTCTGCGTTAATGCGGCATTCAAATGAATGGCCGCGGAAGATGATGTCTTCCTGGGTATAGCTCAGCTTTTCTCCACTGGCAATCAGCAGCTGTTCTTTAACGATATCGACGCCAGTGATCATCTCGGAGACAGGGTGTTCCACTTGAACCCGAGTGTTCATTTCGATGAAGAAGAAGCGGCCATCTTCGTAGAGAAATTCGAAAGTACCCGCACCGCGGTAACCAATTTCAATACAGGCATTAACACAAGCGTTTAAAACGTCGTTGCGCGCACCATACGGGATTCCAGGCGCCGGCGCCTCTTCTAATACTTTTTGGTGTCGGCGTTGGAGGGAGCAGTCGCGATCACCCAAGTGTATTGCATTTCCCTGGCCGTCC
>JALQUJ010000108.1 GCA_023263825.1 Porticoccus sp. | reverse complement strand
GTTAAATGGATTCAGCTAGGGTCTGCTGGTTGGCAAGCTGAAGTAGGTCCGACATATGGAGCTGAAGATAAAGTTTCAATAGGAGGAATGCCTGGTTTCCAAGGTAAGCTATCAGAAGAAGAACTAAATGCAGTTGTAGTTTTTGAAAGAGTTGTATTTGGTGGCGGGCAGTTGGAAGACGTTCTAAATGATTGTGGTTTAAATGAATCTGAAGAAGATTCCATTGAAGCCGTTGAAGTAACACCCTAATGAAAAAGACTCCTCTACTTTATATATTTGCCTTTATTGATGGTCTTTCTGTGGCTGCTGGATCATTATTTGGATACATAAATCCAAAATTTTTATCAGATATTTTCGGGGCAAACTTTAGTTCTAATGATCTAACTTGGTTTAAATTTGTACTTCTACCAGGTTTCTCAATAAATGTTTTGTATCTATTTTTTGCAATAACAAGAAATAGGCCAGCTATTTTCTTATCTAATATCCTCAGAATCGTTACTACAGTTGGATTTTTTCTAATGTGGAAAGACTCTGAATTAATAAGAACTCTCTTAAATTTTATGATTATTCATCACATATTCTTTACTTCAGTAACATTTTCTTTGTACTTCAAGAAAATTAAAAAGAGTGATACTAAAGATATGAATCAAGTTAATGTAGTTGAAAAACATGTTGATGTAGAAGAAAATCAACAAGAAAACTAGTTTGTTTCTTTTTAAAACTTAATTATCATTTTTTTATGCTTCCAGTAATTTATCTTCATCTCGTACTAGTTTTTATTAGTGTCTTGATGTTTTATGTGGTTTTATAAACTTGGCAAAGAAAAAGTCAAAAAAAAGAATCATTGGTTGGAGAGAATACGTTTCTTTAACAGAATTAAAAGTTGATAATGTTGTTGCAAAAATTGATACTGGTGCAAACCTTTCATCAATTCATGCCTCTGAAATTAAAATCACATCTAAAGACAAATCAAAATTTGTCACATTTAAAATTAAAAAAAATAAGAACACATTGAGGAAAGTTACTTGTGAACTTCATGGATACAAGAAAATTAAAAGTTCGGATGGTGTAGTTGAAAAAAGACCAGTTGTAAAGACTCCTATGGTTTTAGATGGAATCAGAAAAAATATTGAGTTGACTTTGACGGATAGAAAAACAATGGACTACACAATGTTAATTGGCAGAAAAGCATTAGGTCGAAGATGGATTGTAAACCCATCAATTAGCTTTCTTACTGATAAAAATGAAAGTGGTAATAAATGAGACTTGGAATTTTATCACAAGATATTTCTCTTTATTCAACAAGTAGGTTGTATGAGTCTGCTAAAAAACGTGGTCATGAAACAGAAGTGATTAGTTACTTAAGATGTTATATGAATATAGCAAAAGCAAACCCAAGAGTATTTTTTAAAGGTCGAGAAATTAACTACGATGTTGTTAACTGGCCAGGGCAACGCTCTCTGGACAGTATTGAATACCAACAGTATCAACACTGGTTGAGAACTTTGGAGCAGTATTTGTCCCTAGACCAATTGAACCTGAATGTTTCCCTTAACGATGCTTTAAGGCAACTTCGTCAACTAACGGATCATTGTATTTTTCAAGCTGAAACTGCGGACGCCCCAATTCAGATACTCGGTCTATTGGAAAGCAGCAGCTTGCGCTTTGACCATCTATGGGTGACGGGGATGGACAATCACAGCTGGCCTCTGAACATTGCCCCCAACCCCCTGCTACCAATTAGCTTACAGCGTAAATACGATACACCGAGGTCACAACCGGAACGGGAATTACAATTGGCACAGGCTCAAATTACTGGTTTAAAGCAGTCTGCTACCAACGTGATTTTCAGTTATAGCGAATTCGATACTGCTCAGCTTAGGCAGGTAAGTACCTTAATTGCTGATTTACCTGAAGTGGACCCAACAACCCTTCCCTCTCCAATTGATTTAGTGTCAACGCCAGGGGTTAAACTGGAAAAAGTCGATTGTGAATTTGGCCCCTCGTTAACATTAACAACAGAAACATTGGCAACTGAACAACCTGAACAACAAACTCAGGTACTGGAACAGATTAGGGGTGGCAGCAGTATTTTTAAAGATCAGGCAACCTGCCCATTTAACGCCTTTGCACGCCACAGACTCGGGGCACAAAAGCCACCTGACCCCTTACTAGGTCTATCCTCGATGGAAAGAGGGTCCCTACTCCACGATTGCCTGGAACATCTTTGGCAACAGTTGGGATGCCAACAGCAATTATTGGAACTATCAGACAAGGCCCTCACACAGCTGATTAATGAAGTAGTCATAACGGCCCTGCAACGCTGGAAGAAGCACCGGCCGGATTTGTTTGGCCCAGAATTTACCAAAATTGAACAACAACGCTTGGTAGTACTTCTGGAAAAATGGCTCGCACTGGAAAAGACTCGACCAGAATTTAAGGTGATAGCTTTTGAACAACACACAGAAACAAACTTTGCTGGGCTACTATTGAAACTCATCATTGACCGTATTGATGAAGTAAACATTGAAGGCAATGATCATGGCCAACAAATCATTATTGACTACAAAACTGGTTCGGCAGATACCAACAGCTGGCTCAGCGATCGCCCAGAACAACCCCAGCTGCCCCTATATGTACTTAGTAGTGAATCACCTGTAGCTGCTGCTACCTTTGCAGTTATCAATGTCTCACAACAACAATTTGTTGGATTTTCTGAGATGCCCAATCTACTACCCAATGTTCATATCCCTGGAAAACAATCGCCCGGCAAAAAAGCTGAACCAGAGAGCTGGGATGAGCTACTGAAACAATGGCATCAAGCTCTTACTGAACTGGCTGACGAATTTAAGCAAGGTTATGCCGCCGTTAAATTATTTAAACCAACGGAGATGCAATACCAACAAGAACTAGAACCCCTAAACCGTTTGGCAGAGTTATCAGCAATGACTGAAAATAAGGGCGTAGACCAATGACATTGGCAGATGCGTCGACTCGAGAGTTAGCTCTCACCCCCAACCGCTCCTTTGCCGTGTCTGCACCGGCCGGTTCGGGTAAAACAGAGCTGCTTATTCAAAGAGTATTGAAATTACTGGCTATTGTGGAGAGGCCTGAAGAAATACTCTGTATGACATTTACCCGAAAAGCTGCGGGTGAAATGCAGCAACGAATTCTGCAAGCACTAACCCAAGCCAATAATAAAACTGAAAACAATCATTTCCAGGATAAAAGCAGCAGCCATCAAAAACTAACCCACGACCTTGCCCAAAATGTATTAACCCGAGATAGAGAAAAACAGTGGCAATTACTAAACAACCCAAACCGCCTTCGAATCCAAACCATCGATAGTTTTTGCTTAAATCTGGCACAACAACTAGCTATAGAAAGCCGTTTTGGTGACTATTCAGAGCCCCTGGACGACCCAACACCTATTTACCGAGAAGCCATCACAACTTTTCTATTACCAACGCTGGAACAACAAAGTCCACTAGGACTAGCCATCAGCACATTGCTACAACATCTGGATAATGATCTCAACAAACTCGAGCAATTACTGATTAACCTACTATCTAAACGGGAACAGTGGTTGGGGCAGTTGTATCAGTCACGAGGAGCAAGAGATTACCTTGAGGGCTTTCTCAATCAGGTTATCGAAGAAACCCTGAGTAATGCAGGCGAACTA
Organism: Porticoccus sp.; assembly: GCA_023263825.1. GTDB lineage: Bacteria > Pseudomonadota > Gammaproteobacteria > Pseudomonadales > Porticoccaceae > Porticoccus. The sequence goes on along the minus strand of JALQUJ010000108.1, from coordinate 21,194 downwards.
CTAGCATCAACGGGTAGTGATCTCGCCCTTTTAGCGGATTACGCAGCCAACCAACTCCCTGCCACCAAACAAAATTCTCCTATAAAAAATTGCCTTGGGATAACCTCACTACCCGCAGCCAAAGCAACTGAATTTCCACAATGGGAGGGCCTTTGTGAGCTTCTAATGACCGCCAAGGATGAATGGCGAAAACAATTAGATAAAAATGGCGGTTTCCCCACAGAAACACTCGATGGAGACAAGAGTCAGGCTAAAGCACAAAAAGAAACCATGACAGCGGTCATCGCTGAACTTCAAGCTATCCCTGGGCTATTAGATGTTTTAACGGATATTCGCTATTTACCTACTGCCAAGTACGACGATGATCAATGGCAAGTTCTCGATGCATTGACACTGTTACTTCCTGCCCTAAGTGCAGCACTAAGCCTTTTATTTCAGCAAAAGAAGGTTTGTGATTTTACCGAAGTGGCCCTCGCAGCCTTGCGTGCTCTTGGGTCCGAAGAAGAACCCACAGACCTGGCATTAAAACTGGACTATCAAATTACCCACATTCTTACCGATGAATTTCAGGACACATCCTCGGTACAATTTGATTTACTCAGACGCTTAACCGCTGGTTGGCAAACCAACGATGGGCGCAGTCTATTTATCGTGGGCGATGCCATGCAATCCCTCTATGGGTTTCGCAATGCCAATGTGGGTTTATTCCTAGAAGCCCGCAGTTTGCTATTGGGCAATATTCAGCTAGAGCCACTGGACCTCCAGGTCAACTTCCGCTCTCAAGCGGCTATCATCGATTGGGTCAACAGTGCATTTACCCAAGTCTTTCCACCCTGTGACAATATCAGCCGGGGCGCCGTGAGCTATAGTCCTGCAATACCCCATCACCCTGCGTTACCCACAGAAGCCGTCACTGTGGATGCCTTTGTTGATTACCCAGATCTGAAGGCTGAAGCAGAACATGTAACGGAACTGGTCGAACAGGCCCGCAAGGATGACCCCGAAGGCTCTATTGCCATTCTCGTCAGGAACCGCACCCATTTAACGGATATTCTAGAAGCACTTCGCGAAAAGGGATGCCGCTGGCAAGCGATAGATATTGATCCACTGGGAAAACGCATGCCCGTGATTGATTTAATGTCACTGACTCGTGCACTGCTTTCGCCGGCTGACCGCATTGCCTGGCTATCCATACTCCGTGCACCCTGGTGCGGATTAGACCTCAAGGACCTGTTTCAACTGGCCAATTACAAACTCAAGGAAGAAGATCAACAACCAAAGACTGATCGTTATCCACTGCTATTACTAAATATTTTTAACCACAGACAGATTCCAGGCATATCTACCTCTGGGCAACAAATACTCAACAGGGTAAGTCATCAATTAAAATTGGCTTGGGAGCAACGTTATCGAAAAACTCTGAGAAGCTGGATTGAAGGCCTATGGATTTCTGTAGGTGGTGCGGCTGCCCTGCAATCTGATACAGAACTAAATCAATGCCAACAGTACTTCGATTTGCTGGAACAACACGACTCTTGTGGGAGCTTAGAAGACTGGCCCAGTTTTGAAAAGGCGGTGCAATCCCTTTATGCCAAACCTGATGTATTGGCTGACCCGAATCTCCATGTAATGACCATCCACAAAGCCAAAGGGTTGGAATTCGACACAGTCATTATCCCCGGCCTAAATAGAAAACCTCGGAGCGATGACAAACAATTAATGCTATGGCAAGAGCGTGTCGGGCAATATGGACAGAACCAATTAATTATTGGCCCCCTGGAACGGGCAGGCCAGGAAACAGATCCGCTGTTTCGCTATCTTCAGCGCGAGCAAAAACTAAAAGGGCAGCTTGAAAAATCACGTGTTCTCTACGTTGGCTGTACCCGAGCTATCAAAAAGCTTCACCTCACTTACAACATCGGCAAAGATAAAAAACCGACAGCCAACAGCATGCTGGAAAGCCTATGGCCTGTATTAAGCTCAACGCATCCAGCAGAAACAGGTAACCCTAAAAGCAGTATTCAATCTCAAAGTTTGAGATCACACTATTTCCAAACAACTAATAGCGAATTAGCACAACATAGAGAAAAAGGCGGCAGTATAGAAAAAGCTGTACCTTCCCTAAATCATATCTATCGACTCCCTTGTCATTGGCAGTTTAATGGGGACTCAAATAAACCGGATGATTTGATAGCTAATAAAGACCTGACAACAAAAGGGCCAGGTGAACGACCAGAACAGCTACAAAAAAACTTATCTGAATTAAATACTGTTTCACGCCATACAGGCACCGTGCTGCATCGTGTATTACAACAAATGGTACAGGAAGGAATCGAAAACTGGACCGAAACCACTATTATAAATAGACAGCCCTTCTGGAAAATTCAACTTCAACAACTGGGTGTATCTGAATTAGAGGAACCTCTGACTCTCATACAAAGGGGTATTAAAAATTGTCTTAATGATGAAACGGCAAATTGGCTACTTAGCGATAGTCATCAAGACAGCCTCTGTGAATATAAAATCGGCTATATTGGAGCAAATGGACAGCCAAAAACTGCTGTTGTAGATCGCTGCTTTATCTCCGAAGGCACCCAGTGGATTATCGATTATAAAACAGCCGAACCCATCGCAGAAGAATCACTGGAAAGCTTTATTCAGCGAGAAATCACCCTCTATCGTGAGCAGTTAGAACACTACGCCAAGCTTTTTGAGCAAATGGGAAATTACCCGGTTAAAACCGCATTGTATTTCCCATTAATTAGCCATCTTGTAATAATCTGATCACCTATTGCTGCTCAAACTTCCAAATATTGATGTATTAAGGCTGATCAGAAGCTCTAGTGAAGTCTAATCACTGCCCAAAACACCCTGTTTTCATGTAGAATTGCCCCTTTGCCAGAGTTCTGGGCTAATCCCTGAATTTTGGGCACACCTATTAATGAATATTTATGAACATGGTAAGTACATGACTCAAGCTGTTGAAAATATCAACGTCCGTTCACAGGATGTGTTGATAACGCCCAAAGCACTTAAAGAAGAAATTCCGGTAAGCGAAACCGCACGTAAAACGGTTACAGAAGGCAGAACCACCATCGAGAATATTCTCGACGGGAAAGACCATCGCATTCTCGTTGTTGTTGGCCCCTGTTCGATTCATGATGTAGACGCTGCAAAAGACTATGCCAAACGACTAAAAACCATTGCCGAAGAAGTAAGCGACACTCTTTATGTAGTCATGCGTGTCTACTTTGAAAAGCCCAGAACTACCACGGGTTGGAAAGGGCTTATAAATGATCCTTACCTCAATGATTCATTTAAAATCACCGATGGACTCCATGTGGGCCGCCAATTATTACTGGATATTGCTGAACTGGGGCTGCCCACAGCAACCGAAGCATTGGACCCAATCTCTCCCCAGTATATGCAAGACTTGATCTCCTGGTCTGCTGTAGGTGCTCGAACAACCGAATCCCAAACCCACAGGGAAATGGCATCAGGGCTTTCATCCGCCGTTGGCTTTAAAAATGGAACCGATGGCAGCTTAACTGTCGCTATTAATGCATTACAGTCCGTGGCAAGCCCACACCGCTTCCTGGGTATCAATTCTGAAGGTAGTGTTTCTATTATAACCACGGCGGGAAATCCCTATGCCCATGTTGTGCTCCGTGGCGGTGATGGTAAACCAAACTATGACTCTGTTAGCGTTTCCCTCGCTGAACAACAGCTCAAAGATGCCGGGATACCAACAAACATTATGGTTGATTGTAGTCATGCTAACTCCAACAAAGACCATGACCTACAACCCCTGGTCATGGAAAATGTGACTAATCAGATCCTTGAAGGCAATAAATCGATTATCGGTATTATGGTTGAAAGTAACCTTAGGCCTGGAAATCAAAAAATCACACCAAATCTTGATGACCTGGAATACGGTGTATCTATTACAGATGCCTGTATAGACTGGAAAACAACAGAGAGATCGTTACGAGATATGTCTGAGAAGCTGAAAGAGGTTTTACCCAAAAGAACTTGATAAATGGAAAATAAATCATTAAAAAACGGGCAGTTATGCCCGTTTTTTAATGTTATATATAAGACAATAAATTTAAGCTTTTATAAAGATACTGTCTAAAGCCCTATCTATGGGCCTCTTAAGTTCGACCCGATCCAGACCCATCTTGCATTGAATTCTTAAACCTGCCAGAACACCCATTAAATAATTGGCTTGAGCTTCTGAACTGTCACTAAAATTATTACTTGAGCTGTCATTTGAATCATCACAGTTTTTAACTAAACCCATTACTTTTGCTTCTTCGATACGATGGGTAAACATCTTTCTAATTTTAAATAAATAGTCATTTGCACCTTTGGCTAAATCTGGCTGTGTGTTACTTAATTCTGAGACGGTATTGAACAAGAAGCATCCCCGGGAAAGAACCTTAGAATTTTCATAAAGTAACGCCTGGTAAAAAAACCTCGGATAGATTCAGCCGGGTCATCAACTTCGATCAAATTAGGCTTTAATAGTATTAAAGAAATACGCCGAAAGTAAAAATCTAACACCTCTTTAAAAAGCGTACGCTTATCACTAAAAGAAGAGTACAAGCTACCCCTGTTTAGCCCCATCACATTTAACAATCGACTTACGGAGCTGGCTTTATAGCCATCAGACCAGAACAATCCTAAAGCTTTATTCAAAACATCATCACGATCAAATTGTATCGGTCTGGCCATCAGCTCCTCCTTGTTGGACTGTTCTTTAACATGGGGTTTACGATCTGTGTTATTGAGTGTAGGCAAAAATTTTGATCTCGCCTCTTTTCATCACATTTCTCATCACAGCGGCATCAAACCACCTCTACAACAAATCACTAACCATATTTTTCTAGACTATATGTCTCTTGGCCATTATCCAATCACAATGGGTAACAATAACGTAAACAAAAATTATATATATGCCTGACTCCGATCTGAATGGTCTGTGACATCCCTGATACCTTTCAGTTCAGGAATTTTTTCGAGCATGGTTTTCTCTACTCCTTCTTTTAATGTGACATCAGCTTGACCGCAACCCTGACAGCCTCCGCCAAACCGCAAAATAGCGATACCATTCTCTACACCCTCAAGGCTAATCATTCCACCATGGGCAGCCAAACCAGGATTTACATCGTTATAGAGCACATAATTGATTTTATCTTCAATCGGACTGTCATCATTAACATTGGGCATACGAGAATTTGGCGCTCGTATCGTCAGCTGACCACCAAACTTATCATCGGCATAATCAACTTTTGCATCTTCTAGAAAAGGTAAGCTGCGTTGACCGAAATAAGCTTTAAACCCATCCATTTCCATAATGGTATCGTCATCTTCCTCTTCACCAGGGCGACAATATGCAATACATGTTTCCGCTTTGGGTGTGCCTGGATCAGAAACAAACATTCGAATACCTATGCCCTCTGTTTCTTGCTTTGCAAGCAAGTCTGCAAGATATTTTTGAGCCGATTCTGTAATGGTAATATTTAGCATTTGATTACCTAGAAATTTTCATTTCTTTTATGGTTAATAAAATTTTTTATGACTAAAGAGCATTAATCACTCCAAAGCTATACCTGACTAATTTAGTCATGTATTCTAACATTCTTGTGGTCAAGCGACAAACAGCGAAATACTTTATTTATAAAGAACCTTTCCTATAGAACACCATTTTCATTCACTAAAGAAATACTGAAGACACAGACATGTGCCCGGATGGATAAACAGGAAGGCGAAATAACACATTTCTGCTAGAATGCGCCGCCACTCTACCTATAAAAGCAGTAACCACGGACAAGACTTTGAACACTCAGAAAAAACGTATCGACAGCCTCCATAAAGCAGCAAGCAACCGAATTCTTATCCTAGACGGTGCAATGGGCACGATGATTCAAGCTCATAAATTTTCCGAGACTGATTACCGAGGTGACCGTTTTGCCGATTGGCACCAGGATGTTGCAGGTAACAACGATTTACTGTCCCTGACTCAACCCCAAGTAATTCAGGGTATACACAAAGTTTACCTGGAAGCAGGAGCAGATATTGTTGAGACCAATACCTTTAACTCCACCGCCACATCATTGGCAGATTACAGTATGGAATCATTGGTACGGGAGCTTAATGAAGCTGGCGCTAAATTAGCGCGAGAAGCCTGTGATGCCATATCAACACCGGATCGACCCCGTTGGGTGGCCGGTGTATTGGGACCAACCAGTCGGACATTATCTATCTCACCTGATGTAAATGATCCCGGTGCCAGGAATGTCACCTTTGATGAGCTGGTTGACACTTACATGGAAGCTACTGAGGGACTGATTGCCGGTGGCTCCGATATTATTCTAATCGAAACCATATTCGACACCCTCAACGCCAAAGCTGCTATTTTTGCAGTACAACAAGTATTTGAAAACTTGGGGCAAGAATTGCCCATTATGATTTCCGGTACTATAACCGATGCCAGTGGCAGAACACTTTCTGGACAAACCGCGGAAGCCTTTTGGAATTCAGTATCACATGCAAACCCTTTTTCCATTGGTTTGAACTGTGCGTTGGGCGCGAAAGAACTGCGGCCCCACATAGAAGAACTGTCAAGAACTTCAGATACCCGTGTCAGTGCCCACCCCAATGCCGGACTACCCAATGAATTCGGTGAATATGATGAAACACCCGAAGAGATGGCCGCCATTGTCGGAGAGTTCGCACAAAGTGGCTTGATAAATATTATCGGTGGTTGCTGTGGTACCACTCCTGACCATATTCGAGCTATTGCCCAGGCAGTAACACCATACGCCACACGAGACATACCTAATATAGAGCCTGCCTGTCGTCTATCTGGTCTTGAGCCTTTCAATATTACTGCAGATTCACTATTTGTGAATGTAGGCGAACGATGTAATGTCACTGGTTCAGCCCGCTTTAAACGACTGGTACTAGAAGAAGATTACGACACCGCGCTAGATGTGGCGCGCCAGCAAGTGGAAGACGGTGCCCAGGTCATTGATATCAATATGGATGAAGGCATGCTCGATGCTGTCCATGCCATGACCACATTTCTCAAGCTCATTGCCTCAGAACCGGATATCTCACGTATCCCGCTAATGATCGATTCCTCAAAGTGGCAAGTCATCGAAGCCGGACTAAAATGGGCTCAGGGCAAATGTATTGTTAACTCCATCAGTCTGAAAGAAGGTGAAGAGCCTTTTATCCAGCAAGCCAAGCTGTGCCAAAAATACGGTGCAGCCGTCGTTGTGATGGCCTTCGATACGGAAGGCCAAGCAGACAATTTGCAACGCCGCAAAGACATTTGCCAGCGCAGCTACGATATTCTGGTTAATCAGGTGGGCTTCAACCCCAACGATATTATTTTTGACCCCAATGTCTTTGCGGTGGCCACGGGCATCGAAGAACACAACAACTACGCCGTGGATTTTATTGAGGGGGCCCGCTGGATCAAACAAAACCTGCCAGGGGCTCTGATTTCTGGCGGTATCAGTAACGTGTCGTTTTCATTCCGAGGCAATAACCCGGTACGTGAGGCCATACACTCGGTATTCCTATTACATGCCATTGAAGCCGGTCTAAGCATGGGTATTGTCAATGCCGGCCAGCTCGCCGTGTATAGCGATTTACCTGATGAACTCAGGGATAAGGTCGAAGACGTTATACTCAATCGCCACCCGGACGGAACTGAGCAACTGGTAGATATTGCTGAAAAATACCGTGGTGATGGTAGTAGTGAAGAGAAAAAAGAAGATCTGGAATGGCGCAGCTGGCCCGTTGAAAAACGCCTTGAACATGCACTAGTTAAGGGTATTACCAGCTTTATTATCGAAGACACAGAAGCAGCACGCCTCTCTGTTAAGCGTCCACTTCATGTCATTGAAGGACCATTAATGGATGGTATGAATGTGGTCGGTGATCTGTTTGGCGCCGGTAAAATGTTTTTGCCTCAGGTAGTCAAATCTGCACGGGTGATGAAACAAGCCGTAGCCCACCTCCAGCCTTTTATTGAAGCAGAAAAAGAAGAAGGCACTGAGGCTAACGGCAAAGTACTGATGGCTACGGTAAAAGGTGACGTACACGATATTGGTAAAAATATTGTGGGTGTTGTTCTGGGCTGTAATAACTACGAGGTGATTGACCTCGGCGTGATGGTACCCGCGGAAAAAATTATTGATACCGCCCTGAAAGAAAAGGTCGATATTATCGGGCTTTCTGGTCTGATCACGCCCTCTCTGGATGAAATGGTACACATTGCCAGTGAGCTGGAACGGCAGGAGTTGAACTTCCCGCTATTAATTGGGGGAGCCACCACCTCCAAGGCCCACACTGCGGTCAAAATTGACCCCAAATATCATCGCAATCAGGCCATTTATGTACCCGATGCCTCACGGGCTGTTGGTGTTGCCAGTAAGTTACTGAGCCAGGAACAACGTGATGCTTATGTGGCAGAAATCCAAACAGAATACAATCAAGTGCGTACCCGTACAGCCAATCGCAAACCCAAAGGCAAAACCCTGTCCTACCATGAGGCTGTGTCGGCAGGCCTGAAACTAGACTGGGACAACTACCTCCCCCCTATTCCTAACATATTGGGTGTACAGGTGCTGGATGATTACCCACTTGAGGCTCTAGTAGACACCATCGATTGGACGCCCTTTTTCATCACCTGGAATCTGGCAGGCAAGTATCCAAAAATTCTTCAGGATGAAAAAGTAGGCGAAGCCGCACGTAATCTGTTTGATGATGCCCAGATCATGCTGAAACAGTTAATTGCCGATAAACAACTCAAGGCTCAGGCAGCATTTGGTCTCTGGCCAGCCAATACGGTCAATGCTGATGATATAGAAGTCTATGCTGACGAATCTCGTGCTGAAGTACTATCAACGCTGCACCAGATTCGCCAGCAAACCCAAAAAATGGGCGCATCGAGCGAAATGACATCCCTGGCTGATTTTGTGGCACCTAAAGATACCCGTATTAACGACTATATTGGTGCATTTGCTGTCACTGCAGGTATTGGCGTTGAACAATTAGCCAGTGAATATGAGGCTAAAGGAGATGATTACAACAGCATTATGGTCAAAGCACTTGCAGATAGATTAGCCGAAGCCTTTGCCGAACATCTGCATATGCGTGTACGTAAAGAGTTCTGGGGCTACGCCAATGATGAAATACTGGATAACGAAGAGCTGATCAAAGAAAAGTATCAGGGTATTCGGCCTGCACCAGGTTATCCTGCCTGCCCCGACCATACGGAAAAGGAATCGCTCTTTGCTCTGCTAGATGCCACCAACAATACAGGTATCTCGCTCACTGAAAGTTTTGCCATGATGCCAGCCGCATCCGTTAGCGGCTGGTATTTTTCACACCCGCAATCCAAGTATTTCAATACGGGTAAAATTCAGCGGGATCAACTGGAAAGTTTAGCTTTGCGTAAAGATGTTTCAACCGAACAACTACAACGCTGGCTGGGCTCAATAATGGATGACGCATAATGAGTGATAATAAACAAACTACCTATCAAAATAGAAAGGTCGAGGAAACTAATAGTAAGAGAACAACCAAGGAGGAACTGGACAGTATTGAAGTAGAAGAAAAAGCACCGAGTTTTTGTCAAATTGTTTTCAGTACAATGTCAGCATTTTTAGGTGTGCAAAGTAACAAAAATCGCGTCAGAGACTTTAAACATGGGAACTTCCTTGCCTATGTTGTATCTGGCTTTATCTTCACTGCTATCTTCATTTTTTGTGTAGTTTTTGTTGTTAAATTAGTACTCAGTAACGCTGGTATGTAAGAGTTACTTGCCAATTTATATTGATTCAAGGCATAAAAAAACGGCCAGAAAGGCCGTTTTTTTATGATCAAATACTTACAATTACTGATTACTAATCCAGAAAAGTATTGCGATCACAAATATACTAACGCTTGCTATGGCTGCGATAGCATCTGCACAGCTATCGCTACCTTGTGATTCTGATTGCTGAGAAACGGCTTCTTCAGACATGTTTAAACCTCATTTGCTGCTGGAACTGAATATTATTGGCTACGCTAAGCCTTATTTTGTCCTGAGATTTTAATTTTAGTTATAAGCAAGGATCCAAATCTTAACCACAATACTCAGGCGGTCAGGATTGTATCAGCATCATTTTCTCTTGTCCCCTTTTTGTGAACTATCTCCGTCTCAGTTGTTATTCCCTAACCCAATGATCATAGAGAGAAAAAGTCCTTCAAATTATCGCTGATGACGCTATTATTCCAACCCCACTGACAAGCCGAATCATTCCCTGTAGAATTCGCGCCTTTCTGCTGCCCTATAAGCAACAGACACACTAAAAACCTTACTATTTAATAAGTATTTTTATGTACATATACAACGAAAACGATCAAAAAATCATTGAGCAGCGAGTTGCTCAGTTTCGTGGACAAACAGACCGCTATTTAGCTGGCCAATTAGCAGAAGAGGAGTTTCTACCCCTTCGTCTACAAAATGGCCTGTATGTACAACGCCTCGCCCCCATGCTGCGTATTGCAGTACCATACGGGCTTCTCAATACCAAGCAAGTGCGCAAACTGGCACACATTGCTCACACCTATGATAAAGGCTACTGCCACATTACCACTCGCCAAAATATCCAATTTAACTGGCCACAACTTGAAGAAGTGCCAGACATTCTCGCCGAACTCGCAGAAGTGCAAATGCATGCTGTTCAAACCAGTGGTAATTGCATTCGCAATACAACCACAGATCAGTTTGCCGGGGTCGCACAGGATGAGCTTGAAGATCCTCGCCCCTGGTGTGAAATGATCCGTCAATGGTCTACTTTCCACCCTGAATTCGCATTCCTTCCCCGCAAATTCAAAATTGCGGTTTCAGGAACAGAGGGTGACCGTGCTGCTATCCAAGTTCATGATATCGGCATACAGATTGTTAAAAATGATAAGAATGAAATAGGGTTTAAAATTCTTGTAGGTGGCGGCCTGGGTCGTACACCCGTTATCGGTAGTGTGATCCGAGAATTCCTGCCCCAGGAAGATTTGCTTTCTTACTTAGATGCTATTTTGCGTGTCTACAACCGCCATGGTAACCGTACAAATAAATATAAGGCTCGAATTAAAATTCTGGTACGCGCCTGGACCCCGGAAGTCTTTGCCGAAGAAGTAGAATCTGAGTGGGAATACACAAAAAAAATACCCTGTGATTTGACCCGGGAAGAAATTGATCGGGTCAAAGGCTTTTTCACCCAACCCGATTATGAAGCTATTGATGACAACGATGCTGAGCAGCAGCTAAAAATACTAGCTGACGATAATATTGCCTTTGGTAAATGGCTACAAAGGAATATTCATGCCCACAAAATACCGGGATATGCCGCAGTCACACTATCATTAAAACCAACAGGTGTAGCGCCAGGCGATATCACTGATGTGCAGCTAGAAGCTGTGGCTGATTTGGCGGACAAATACTCATTGGGTGAAATACGTACCACTCATAGCCAAAACTTAGTCTTAGCTGATGTTAAAAAATCCGACCTTTTTGAACTTTGGCAAAAAGCCAAATCAGGAGGTTTTGCCACACCCAACATCGGAACACTGACCGATATGATCTGCTGCCCTGGTGGTGATTTCTGCTCCCTGGCAAATGCAAAATCTATCCCTGTTGCCGAAGCTTTACAGCGCAAGTTTGATGATATGGATTATGTCTACGACCTAGGTGATTTATCATTGAACATTTCAGGGTGTATGAATGCCTGTGGTCACCACCATGTGGGCAACATTGGTATCCTGGGTGTTGATAAGAAAGGTGACGAATTCTATCAAGTTCAATTAGGTGGAAATTCTGATACTGATACTACCCTAGGCAATGTACTTGGCCCCTCTTTTGGTAGAGATGATATGCCTGAGGTAGTAGAAAATATTCTTAATGTTTATGTAGAAAACCGCGTGAATGGTGAGTCCTTTACTGAAGCATATCGCCGTATAGGAATAGCCCCATTCAAAGAACGGGTTTATTCAAATAAGACTGGCTCAAAACCAACTGATCCAAAGGAGTCCACCGATGCCTAAGATAATTAAAGATGGCCAGGTAATCGACGATACCTGGGTCATTATTGACAAAGATTTTGAAGGGGTGCTCCCCATGGCAAAGGTACTATTGCCCATGCAGTATTACCTGGATAAACGGGATAGTCTAAATCTGATGTGTGCAGGCCTTTGGATTGACAGTGAAGAAGAAGTAGAAGCTATTGGCCTTGACGCCAATATGTTTCCTCTTATTGCCGTTAACTTCCCATCATTTATGGATGGTCGTGGTTTTTCTATTGGCCGCCTTCTCAAGGAGCGTTATGGCTTTACCGGTCAATTACGCGCAATTGGTAATGCCATACAAGATCAATTGTTTTATCTAAAACGTTGTGGCTTTACCTCTTTTGATCTTAAGGACGGCACCGATTTAGAAGCAGCTTGCCAATCCCTTAATGATTTTGATGTAAGCTATCAAAGTGCATATGACCAACCAGAAGCCATATTTCGTCGAAATTAACTAATCAATGTTATAAGCCTGGGAGAATCAAAAAATCCTTCCTGTTGCCTCCTGCTACCACAAGTTATTGCAACAGGAAGCTTGCTGCCTTCAGTCCCATCCCTCACAATAAGGTATAAGGGGATTTATATGAACGAAGCAGTTTTCCAATCCTTCTTTCTAATTTTTACCGGTTCCGCCATTGTTGCCTCGCTGGCAATTTATTGTCGCCAGCCCCTCCTTGTTGTCTATATCGCATTGGGAGCAATGATTGGCCCTTATGGCCTAGGCTGGGTTCAGGACGTACACCTACTTTCTGAAATTTCAGAAATCGGCATTATTTTCCTACTTTTTCTACTGGGTCTGGACTTACAACCTCAATCCTTAATAGCGGCCCTCAGGAAAGTTACCGTTGTTACCCTGATCAGTTCTTTTTCATTTGCTGCCATAGGCTATCTGATCGCTCATTTATTTGGGTATACAGTTATCGAGTGCCTGATCATCGGTGCAGCGATGATGTTTTCTAGCACCATCATTAGTATTAAATTATTACCGACAACCATTCTTCACCACCGTCATATTGGCGAAATGATGGTTGGCCTGCTATTAATGCAGGATTTCATCGCTATTTTTGTCTTGCTGGTATTACTTAGTGGTGAGGGTGGTCAAATTGATGTCATGCAAATTAGTGTGACATTACTTGCTTTACCGATAATCATTTTATTTGCCTGGGCCTTTGTGAAGTGGGTTTTACTCAAACTTATCGCCAAATTTGATCAAATGGGTGAGTACATTTTTCTCCTAGCCATTGGCTGGTGCATGGGCTTATCTGAACTGGCTGAAGTACTCGGACTGTCTCGTGAAATTGGTGCTTTTTTAGCAGGTATTACCATTGCTTCAAGCCCTATTGCTCAGCATATTGCACTGACACTGAAACCCCTTCGAGACTTTTTCCTGATTATGTTTTTCTTCTCTTTAGGTGCAGGGTTCAACCTGGGATTGCTACCAGAAATTGCACTAGCTTCCGCCGTACTTGGTATAGCCATGCTAGCACTGAAACCCGCAATTTTTCGGTTTTTACTGGGGCGTCAGAGCGAAAAAAAGGTTCTCGCCTGGGATATAGGTTTTCGATTGGGACAAATCAGTGAATTCTCACTACTTATCGCCTACGTCGCTTTCAATGCCTCTCTTATCAGTGTTCAAGCTTCGCATTTAATCCAGGCAGCCGCCATTCTTACCTTCCTGGTATCAAGCTACATTGTTATCTTCAACTTCCCCAACCCAATTGCGGTGAGTGAGAAATTGCGGCGAAACTAACGGTTTGATCACTCAAATAAAAAAGGCCGAATAACACGACTGTTTATTGGGCCTTTTTTATTTGTTCACTTCTTTAATACTTTGAACTGGTTTACTGCAAAAGATTAATCAAGAAAACCTCTTTGCTGACAACCTGTTCCACCAACGTAACAGCAGTCTATCCGCACTACTTTCAGCGGCTAAACCAACTTTTTCAGGTAGCGTTTTGTGATGTGCATATTTAACTTCATAAATATTTGCACCAGCAGAGAGATCAACAATATATTCATCACTGGTCATTAGCTCATCTACCAGAGACAACTCTTTTGCCCTTGTGCCCAACCAAATATCACCCGTTGCAATGGCATTAATATCGACACTTTCTCTGTGCTGAGAAACAAAATCTTTAAATAACTCATGGGTATCTTCTAAATCTTCTACAAACTTTTCACGGCCTTCATCTGTATTCTCACCAAACATGGTCAGAGTGCGTTTATGCTCACCCGCTGTGTGTAATTCAACATCAACATCATGCTTTTTAAGTAGACGGTTAAAGTTGGGTAATTGAGCCACAACGCCAATAGAACCAAGAATAGAAAATGGAGCAGCTAAAATTTTATCAGCGACACATGCCATCATGTAGCCACCACTCGCTGCAACCTTATCAACACATACTGTTAGGGGGATACCTTTTTTCTTAATACGGTCTAGCTGGCTGGAGGCCAACCCATAGCTATGAACCATGCCACCTGCACTTTCCAGGCGCACAACAATCTCATCTTTCTCATTGGCCTGACTCAATACTGCCGTAATCTCTTCACGTAAATTGGTGGCAGCAGAAGCCTTCATATCACCCTTAAAATCAAGCAGAAAGACTCGTTTTTTTTCTGATGGAGCTTTTTTACTCGCTTTTTTAGTGGCTTTATCCTCTTTCTTTTTTTGCTTTTTAAGTTGTTTTTGTTCCGATGGGTCCAACATGGCACCATGCAAGGCATTACCCATATCATCCATAATTTCATTGAGATGGGTAATTTCTAGCTCACCGCGAGTATGATGCTTACGTACCCGACCTCCTAAACCCGCCAAAACACTCACTATAATCACAACCGCAACTACAAAGGTGGCTGTTTTCGCCAAAAATAAACCGTATTCAGTAATGAATTCCAATCTCTAACTCCCTCTTACTTATTAATATCATCATTAACTGCACAAACTGGCTGTCGAGTGTATCACTGCCAAGTCGTCACCGCTTCCCTGCTTGCTGCATTGGCTGGGTGTACAGACAAACCTGAATAACCCATTCTGATTTCATAAACAGCACCATCACCCATGGGAACATAAGTAGCCGAACCATAGGTAGCATCAATCCATTGATGAACCCATGGCAGATCCCTTAAATAACGCCATATATCAATACCATAGCTATTTTCCCTGATAGGGTAGACTGTCCGTTCCCCATGTAATTCCTGTTGGAAGGAATTGTATCTCCCACTGATACGATCCATTCGATAAATCGTTTCAAATCCCATACGAATCAAATTGGGGTGCCAACGAATAATACGAGCATCAATTTGCCATTGATCACCTTTCAGCTGGAAATAACTCTTTTGGTAATCATCGGTAATGAGTGTAGCGGTATAGGTTTGTGGAGATGTTTTTTCAAAATGTACTGTGGCCACAGCTGATTCTTTAAGCAACTGACGATAACTCATAATATCGAAGCCACCAAAGATCAACGTAATAGAAAATACTAAAAGTACCAGTGGTAAGATGGCCCGAACCAGAACACCGAGAACACCCCTTCTTATCAACATCAAAAGAGATATTAGAAATAACAATGCACCTAAAACCAGTGGTAACAGCACAGGTAAAGTAGCCACCCTATTCTTATCGCCCTGATTCTATGCACTCACTAACAAAATGTTCAATCAGCCGACCAGAAAGTGTATAGGGGTTTGGACATGGTGGTAAGTTTTGATAGTGCCACCAGTCGGCCTCTACAATTTCTCTCTGATCCACTTCAATCTCACCAGCTTTATGTTCAGCATGAAAACCTAACATAAGTTGACCAGGAAAAGGCCAAGGCTGACTGCCAAAGTACTTTAGATTCTGGACCTCAATACTAACTTCTTCCTTAACTTCCCGGTGTAATGCATACTCAACCGTCTCCCCGGGCTCAACAAAACCCGCTAAAGCACTAAAATATCGACGTTCCCAGGCAGCATTTCTAGCCAACAGGCAATGGTCTTCTCGGGTTATAACTACAATGACACACGGGGAAATTCGAGGGTAAAACTGCTTATTGCAGTCATGACAAATACGAGCATTATCAACCGAAGAAGCGGCCGTTTCTTGTCCACAACTACCACAAAACCGGTGCTCCCGATCCCAACTGATAATCTGGCAAGCCCGCCCAGCCAAATCAAAGTGCAAGTCATCTACTTGTCCTAGAAAAGACCTTAAAGCTCGCCACTCAAACCCTGGAGGAATCGGGGTATTGGGTGCATGAAATAAAGCGTAACAAGGCCTTTTATTGTATATACCAAGTAGATGCAGTGTTTCACGGTCAATAGAGTCCTGGCTGGACTCATAGATAAACTTCTGACTTTCAGCCTGGCAAATTAATAGCTGGCCAGAGACAGAAACAAACAATGGCCTAGCGTTCACCATATCGGCTGGCAAAGTAGAACAAGGGTAAAAATGATCAGCTATAACATACGCCCTTAACAGCTTTAGATTTTGCAGCTACAGAGGTTAGTAGTACAAACCAGCTATTTCATGACTCCAGTCGAGTTAAGCACCCTTCTGCAACACTCAGCATAGAATCATCAAAACTGGGATCTCATCGACGATTATCCAGATAATACTCAAGACTCACTATAGCATCTGCAAATACGTCCATCATTGCCTCTGAGACACCATCCTGACTACCACCAAAGTGTTGCTCAAAATAATTAAGGCACCGCTTGGGGACAGCTGTTGCACGATCAAGCCCTAAAATATCGACAGAACCAACTATTGCCCTAAAGTTATCAAGGATGGATTCATCATTATTGTCGCCAGCTCTGCCATCATCTGCCACTCCATCACAGAAATCACCGGAGACACACATAACCTCAGCAAGATTAATCATAGCTATACATTATCCATTATGTCGATGGCTAATACTTGCAAAAATGCCTGCCCCGTTATACCGTGCACTTCAAACCAAACAGAGTGATAATAACACTATATTCTCCTCATTTGAGCCCAACAAAACAGACCAAAATAATAAGGACAAGCTCATGCCGCAGCCAATGCTCCAGGCCTTCACCAACAATTTCCTAGGCAACTCTCCTGATTGGTACAAATACACCATACTGGCATTCTTGGTCGCCAATGTTGTCCTTGTATATACGGTAGGGACATTTATAACGGGCTGGCTGCTGATTGTAGAATTTATTTTCACCCTGGCCATGGCACTTAAATGCTATCCATTACAGCCTGGCGGCTTGCTCGCCATTGAAGCAATTATACTTGGCATGGCAAAGCCAGAGACAGTTTATCATGAGGCGCTTGCTAATTTTGAAGTGATATTACTGTTGATGTTTATGGTTGCAGGTATCTACTTTATGCGTGATCTGCTTCTGTTTACCTTCACCAAGCTTTTAATCAAAGTTAAATCAAAAACAACGCTGTCCCTGCTCTTTTGTTTCTCTGGAGCAATTTTATCTGCTTTCCTTGATGCACTGACAGTAACAGCCGTCCTAATTAGTGTAGCCGTTGGTTTTTACTCGGTTTATCACAAGGTGGCATCAGGCAAAGAGGTTCATCACGACCACGACTACGCCAATGATGCATCCGTCCAGGAATACCATCGGGAAGACCTAGAAAGCTTTCGCGCATTTCTACGTAGTCTGATTATGCATGGCGCTGTCGGTACCGCATTGGGTGGTGTAACCACTCTTGTGGGCGAACCTCAAAACCTATTGATTGCAGAAAAAGCTGGTTGGAACTTCACAGAGTTCTTCCTGGCTATGGCACCTGTCACCATGCCAACACTGGTTTGTGGCCTCGCTACCTGTTTATTGCTTGAAAAAACTGGTTGGTTTGGCTATGGATCTCTGATTCCAGAGAATGTCCGCAATGTTTTGGTCGATTTTGACGAAGAAGAATCTAAAAAACTGACGAGTAAACACAAAGCCTCCCTAATAGTACAAGGCTTAGTAGTCATATTTTTGGTTGTTGGTTTAGCCCTTCACCTAGCTGCTGTAGGTCTGATCGGTCTGACTGTGATTGTGTTACTCACCGCATTTAATGGTATTACTGAGGAACATAGAATTGGCCATGCTTTTGAAGAGGCCCTTCCCTTTACTGCACTTCTAGTGGTATTTTTCGCTATTGTTGCCGTTATTCATGAGCAGCACCTATTCTCACCGGTTATTAATGCAGTACTAGCAATGGACGAAAGTATCCAGCCCTCGATGTTCTTTATCGCTAACGGCATATTGTCCATGATCAGTGATAACGTCTTCGTTGCAACGGTTTATATTAATGAGGTAAAAGCTGTATTTGATGCCGGTAAAATCAGCAGAGAACACTTTGATCTTCTTACCATTGCAATTAATACAGGAACCAACCTTCCCAGTGTTGCAACACCCAATGGCCAGGCTGCTTTCTTGTTCTTACTCACTTCGGCTCTCGCACCTCTAATCCGGTTGTCATACGGAAGAATGGTAATTATGGCACTGCCCTATACCATCGTATTGTCAGTAGTAGCCCTTCTTGCTGTTATTTACGTACTCTGAGGTTTAAATAAAATTTGAAGGACTCGAGCCTTCATTGTTACTTCCGTTGACGTTGTCACAATGAAGGCCTGACAAAAGCGCTTTGTTCAATTGAGCTTCTATCAGAAATTACTGATTCTCAGAAGCCAACCATACACAACCTCCTCCACTCGCCTTTTCAATCTGAGCTAATTTCTCGTTGTGTAAGTCCAATTCTTCCTGATTCGCCTGGAGAACCTTTAGTGGTGCCCGATCTGGGGAAAGGCGACGAATATCGCTTTGTACCTGACCATCTCGTTGACTGCCATGGCTACCTAAAATTAGGTCTACCTGACCGCCGGTCATCAGCAAATAAACATCCGCTAAAATTTCAGCATCAAGCAAGGCACCGTGCAGATCCCTTTGGGAATTATCGACGCCATAGCGCTTACACAAAGCATCAAGATTATTTTTCTGTCCGGGGTGACGCTGACGAGCCATCACCAGGGTGTCTATTACTCCACAATGATTAGCCACTGGCGTGTAGTCATCTAATTTTCCAAATTCATGGTCAATAAATCCCACATCAAAGGGAGCATTGTGAATAACTAAATCAGCCCCTTTAATAAACTCAAGAAATTCATCAGCAACGGAGGCAAAAACAGGCTTATCTGCCAAATACTCATTGGTAATACCGTGCACTTCCATTGCACCTTGGTCTACTTCACGTTCGGGGTTAATATACTGATGATAGTGCCTCCCCGTTAAACGTCGATTGACCACCTCAACACACCCAATCTCAATGATCCGATGATCCTGACTGGTCTCCAATCCGGTAGTTTCTGTATCCAATACGACCTGTCTAACCATATTCCCTAAATTCTCTCTTTTTTACCTAATGCTAAAAATAACTAAAATCAGTCTGATCAATGGATTAGATGTCTAGTTCATCAATGCCTTTATTGGCCAATTGATCAGCAATTTCATTTTCCCTATGGCCACTGTGCCCCTTTACCCATCGCCATTCCATTTGATGACGTGCAGCTTCTGCTTCCAGGCGTTTCCATAAATCCATATTTTTTAACGGCTTTTTGCTGGCCGTTTTCCATCCACGTTTTTTCCAATTTTCAAGCCAGCTGGTAATACCCTGACGAACATATTCAGAGTCTGTGGTAAGGGCAACTTTACAGGGTTGTTTTAACGCCGCCAAAGCTTCTATCGCCGCCATAAGCTCCATACGATTATTTGTAGTCTCCAACTCACCACCATAGAGAGTTTTTTCCTTACCGTCATAACGCAAAAGTGCTCCCCAGCCACCCGGCCCAGGATTACCTCGACATGCACCATCAGTAAAAATTTCCAAATGTTTCAACAATGTTTCCCCTGTATGTTCACCGGCAGCGTTTTGGCTAGCAGTATGATTAGCTAGCATCACTCGTCCAGTACGCAGTCTTTGAGTTTGTTCTCTTGTTTTGTCTTTGCAGCTTTAGGCTTCGCATCGATCAAATCCACATGGGCCTGATCATTCTTTCTGCCTTTCTTAAGTCCTATAAATTCTGAGTTTCCCCTACTCTGTTCTCTGTATACCATTCCTCTCAACAGCAGGCACAACCGGTATGCGTATTGATTTCCATTTTCGTTGCTCAGGCAAGCTAGGTCTGGCAACGTATTTTTTTGCCACTACGATGTAATAAGCACCACCGGGCATCTTATATTTCTGCCCCAGTTTATCCATACAACCCTGTTTGTTTTCTTCACTCCTCCGTCGACTTGGCCACGAAAAGCAACCTGAAACAGCTTTCACGGGTTGTATATTTAGCAACCTCAACCAATCTAGCATGCGCCCATAACGTAAACTATGGTGCCGCCATATGGCCTGTGATGAGAAAAGCCGTGCCGGCCACTTTGTTAAGCCAAAGGCACTAAAAGGGTTCATCACCACCAAAACCATATGACCACAGGGCTTCAGCACTCTAGATGCTTCTTTCAGCACCTCATGGGGTGAAACAGAAAACTCAAGAGCATGGTGAAGCAACACAGTATCCACCGTTTCAGAAGGAAGCGGCAACGCATCAAAATCTGCTATTGCTTTAGTATCACCAACCTTTTCCGAGGACGCGCCCAAAGAAAAATAATGTAAATGATTGTATTGTTCGGGTAACTGCTGTCGGGAGGTCACTCCTAAGTACATCATTCTATGTGCACCCGTATTAGGCATCACATAAAAAAGCCCCTCTTGCTCATGGCGCAGTAAATATTGCCCGTAATTACCATTAAACCACTTTTCAATAGAAGCCTGAGAACAGGATAAAGGTGTAATTCGATGCTTTGCATCGAAATATTGAGTCGTTTTCCGGAACAAGTTACGCATTTACGCCCAACACCATCAATCTAAATACCAGAATTAACTAAATAAAAGTATAGAAAATAGTTTATAAAATCACGTTTTTAGAGGCACCCAGGACAACTTATACTACACCAGCTAAATAGTTTATTATAAAGGTATCCATTCAAAACTACCGATATCCATGATGCCCATTATTGTTAACAACATTCCGGCCTTTACTGATAACTATATATGGCTTTTTCACCAA
>JALQUJ010000086.1 GCA_023263825.1 Porticoccus sp. | reverse complement strand
ATTAATGGCCGTTATCTGTTTGACCTCTCTCGGGGTAAAACCACCTCAGTAAAACAATTTTTGATGGATAATAAGGTTGTAGTGGGGGTGGGAAATATCTACGCAAATGAATCGTTGTTTCTAAGTGGTATTCGCCCGAAAAAAGCAGCGGGGAGAGTTTCTAAAAAGAGTTATGAGTTGTTGGCGAGCAATATAAAGACAGTGCTTGGCCGGGCGATTGAGCAGGGTGGTACGACATTAAAAGATTTTGTCGGCAATGAAGGTAAGCCTGGTTATTTTAAGCAGGAGCTATATGTCTATGGTCGAGGAGGCCAGCCCTGCTTGAATTGCAAAGAGATGTTGAAGGAAGTGCGGTTAGGGCAGCGTTCAACGGTTTATTGCCCGAGTTGTCAAAAATAGTTGTCAGAAATAATCAGAGGTTACTAGGGGCTTTTTGGCACTAAAAAGAGTTCGAGCTATTTTTTACCATTGGCAGCGAACTTCTTTGCCAATGCTTCTGTAACGCAAGGAGGTACAAATTCATTAATATCACCGCCTAATGAGCCTATTTCTTTAACCAGCGATGATGAAATATAAGAAAGTTTTTCTGACGGGGTCAGGAAAATACTTTCAACATCCGGTGCGAGTGCTCGGTTCATATTTGCCAGTTGAAATTCGTATTCAAAATCCGATACAGCACGGAGCCCACGTAAAACTGCATCAGCATTCCGATCTTTTACAAAATTAACGAGTAAATAATCAAAGCCTAACACTTCAATATTATCGAGGTGAGATAATGCTTGTTTGGCTAAACCGATGCGTTCTTCAAGATCAAACAAAGGCTGTTTCTTTTCACTGCTAGCAATAGCAACTACAACGTGGTGAAACAATCGACTGGCTCGTTCAACTAGATCAACATGGCCATTGGTGATGGGATCGAAGGTTCCTGGGTAAACAATTGTTTTCACTGTAGTTTTTTGCTCTCAGCTTTGTTGGTTTGGCTCTTTTGTGACTCTCTGTAACTCAGAGCTATGTATCGCTCATGGCGATTTTTAGCCTAAAGCGGGGAGGAGCATGTTAAACGTTTTATAACCTAGTCTCAATTAGTACAGTCTGGTCTTAAGTTAATACAACATTGCCTCAATCCGAGCGAAAGAGACGATAGGTAACCTGCCCTGTTGTTTTTTCCTTTAGGGCGCACCAAGAGGTTGGGATTATCGGTGGTGGTTGGTTGCATTCAGACTCCATATAGATATAAGCATTGGCCGCAAGAAAAGACTTCTGTTTTAACAAATCACAGCACGACTGAAGTAAACTTGCGGCAAAAGGTGGGTCGAGAAAAACGATATCGAAGGGCTGAAAGGCTTTAGTGGTGCGAAGCCATTCCAGAGCATTAGCTTTCACAATATGGGCATGTTCAGCTTTGAGTCGTGATTGGTTTTGCTGTAGCAGGCGAATGGCTGCGGGGTCTTGTTCGATTAATGTAGCTGAGCTGGCACCACGAGATAGCGCTTCAAAACCCAAAGCTCCAGAACCAGCGAATAAATCGAGGCAATGAGCATCATAGATGGTGGGTGCAAGCCAGTTGAATAGGGTTTCCCTAATCCGATCTCCTGTGGGGCGCAGGCCTTCCACAGGGACAAAATTAAGCTTTTGTCCGCGCCATGTGCCACCAATAATTCTCACCTGTCCCAGGGGGGCATTTTTTCCGGAAGTTTTCGCCGGAAATTTAGAGGAAGATGTTGAATGTCGAGGGTGTTTCAAAGCGTTTTTCTCTGACTAAAGTGGTAGCATACACTGTCAGATTCATCATTAAAAAAACAGTACTGAAAAAACAGGATATTTGTGTCAGATTTAACTAACAACGAAAATGATTTTCCGGAATTAAACAGAGAACAGCAGCAAGATTCAGGTAAGAAGCGCTCATTCTTTCAGCGCTTTCGTCGACAGAAAGAAGAATCGAGCGGTACCGTCGAAATTGGAGTGACAGAAAAGGATTTATCAGCATCTAAAGCTGAAGAAAGTCCAGCTTTAGAAGGCCAAATTACAGCAAGCCCTGTTAGAGAAAGCTCAAGCCCTGAAAACCAATCCCTTGAAAGTAATAAAGAACAGGAAGAACAAGTCCGCCCTGTTGAAAAAACAAGCAATTTGATTTCTGGTGTTCAAATATCTGAGCCCGTTCCAGATATTGCTGAAGCAGGGGAAGAAAAGCCTAAGGAGGGTTTGCGTGCCCGGTTCCGTCGGGCACTGTCTAAAACAGGGCGTAGTTTCGGTAATTTATTCCTGGGTGAGAGGGAGATCGATGATGAGCTCCTGGAAGAGTTGGAAACATTATTGTTACTGGCAGATGTAGGTATTGAATCGACAGTAGAAATTATCCAGGGCTTGGCTGACAGGGTTAAACGACGTGAGCTGGCGGATAGCCGAGCTCTCTTTGTCGCACTTCAAAATGCCATGGTTGAAAAACTGATAGGTTGTGAGCAGCCCCTATTGATTGACGAGAAAAAAGCAGTTGATCAGCAAAAAGTGCCCTTTGTGCTATTGGTCGTGGGGGTGAATGGCGTGGGTAAAACT
>JALQUJ010000030.1 GCA_023263825.1 Porticoccus sp. | reverse complement strand
ACCAACCCACAACATGCCGGCACCCGTAATGGTCATTGTCATATTATGAGGCGCGGCATTGCCACGGACAAAGCTCTTGCGTGGGCCGATCATAATGGCCGTAACGAGTGCAGCGACACCTGCGGTAATGTGTACAACGGTTCCGCCAGCAAAATCCAACAGTCCCATATTCTGTAGCCAGCCGCCACCCCAAACCCAGTGCGTGATTGGTATGTAGACTAATAGAAGCCAAATGCTACTGAAAATAAGTACTGCAGAAAATTTAACGCGTTCCGCAAACGCACCAATAATGAGCGCCGGGGTGATAATGGCAAATGTCATTTGGAACATAGCAAAAACAGATTCGGGGATATCGCCTGCCAGAGTTTCCTCTAGAACTTTACCCAGCATGAAGTTATCCATGCCACCGATAATACTGTTCATTGAGCCACCATCGGTGAATGCCAAACTATAACCACATACCAGCCAGATTAGGGATGCGACGCAGGTAATGGCAAAACATTGCATTAATACCGACAGAACATTTTTTGCGCGAACCAAACCACCATAAAAAAGTGATAGCCCTGGAATTGTCATAAACAGAACAAGTGCTGTTGCTGTTATAATCCAAGCTGTATTGGCTCCATCCAGGCCTTCTGCGTGCCCCATTGAGGGGATGAGTAGTCCCAATATCAGGGTGGAGAATGCTAAATCTCGGTTCAAGCGTGTCAACATGGGTTTTTCCTCTCTTTCGCACCATAATCGAGCATGTAGGTAGTCGACTTGGCTTTTTTGGCACCAGTATGGGGCGATTTTTATTGATTATGGCCTCTATGGGGCCTTTTTTCATTTTTCATTGAATTACCGGCAAATGCTATGCCAAAAAATGAAGAAGGTGATTCTTGTTGGTGCATTTTGATGTTTTTTTTGGAGTTTAAGTATGGAGTGGAAATTATTGTTGACCGTTTTTGGTGCTGTTTTTATTGCCGAGCTTGGGGATAAAACGCAGCTCGCTACTTTATTGTTTGCAGCGGAACATGAAGTGAGCAGGTGGACGGTTTTTATTGGTGCTTCATTGGCGCTAATAGCAACTTCTGCTGTAGGTGTGTTGGCTGGAGGAGCAATCGCACAATTTATCAGTCCTAAGGCTTTGTCTATGGTTGCGGGCGTAGGTTTTATAATGATTGGTGTTTTTACCCTTATTAGGGCTTGATCCAGGTTCGCTCCCCTTTGAGATAGTTGGCATATACTTAACCTATATTTTTAAGTTATCTACGCTATTAGATATTGTATGGCGTCTATTTATGAGGTGAAAAGAGATGAGCAATGAAGAACTGAAAACTTATTTTTTGATGAAACTGAATAAACTTATTATCTTTTACGTTTAAATCGCTCATTTTTTAACTGTAAAATTCCCCGAACCTACATTCG
>JALQUJ010000008.1 GCA_023263825.1 Porticoccus sp. | reverse complement strand
ACTGGCATTGGCCACCGCGCAGGCCAGCGGGTTGCCCATAAAAGTGGGGCCATGCATAAAGCAGCCTGCTTCACCTTCACAGATGCCGCGGCTGACCTCTTCACTGCATAGGGTGGCGGCCAGGGTCATATAGCCGCCGGTGATGGCTTTGCCGAGGCAGAGAATATCGGGAGAAATGCCGGCCCATTCACAGGCAAATAGTTTACCCGTACGACCAAACCCGGTAGCGATTTCATCGGCGATCAGTAAAACGTCATATTCATTACAGAGCTCGCGAACCCGCTTTAAATAGTTCGGCGAATAAAAATGCATGCCTCCTGTGCCTTGCAATATAGGCTCGAGGATAACTGCTGCCAGTTCGTGGTTGTGTTTTTCTAATAGGCCTTTTAGGTCGGCAATATAGCTTTCATCCCATGGGTCGTGAAAACCACAGCGAGGTGATTCACTAAATAACTGTTTGGGTAGGGTGTCATTGAACAAATGATGCATACCAGTGACGGGATCACAGACAGACATCGCCCCGAAAGTATCACCGTGATAACCCTTACGTAGGCTAAGAATACGCGATTTTTTTGTTTTTCCTTTAGAGTACCAGTACTGTATCGCCATCTTTAAGGCAACTTCTACACTGACAGAGCCAGAATCACTAAGAAAAACCTTCTCCAACCCTTCAGGTGTAATATTGACTAAGGTTTTACACAATTGAGCTGCAGGCTCATGGATAATGCCACCAAACATCACGTGAGACATGACATCTACTTGGTCTTTTAACGCCATATTTAGGGTGGGGTGGTTGTAGCCATGAATGGCAGACCACCAGGACGCCATGCCATCAATCAGTTCACGGCCATCAGCCAGCTTTAACCGTACACCACTGGCACTTTCCACATGATAGGCCGGAATAGGGTTGGTGAGGGAAGAGTAGGGGTGCCAAATGTGTTGTTGGTCTATTTTGGCAATTTGCGATGTAGTCAGATGTTCCATCGGGATCGAATTCACAGGGTAGGAAGGTGGATTATCGGGTTGCTTGGATAATGGTACCAAAGAAGTTACAACGTAGGTGATAAATACACGGGGAAAATTTGGAACGTATGAGGTGTATGGAGTGTATAAGGTGCTTAAGATGTATAAAGGGTTGTTCTTTACGTTCTTAGTCGGTTGTTTTATTAGTTGCTCAGCAGTAGCGGCACCAAGCAAAGATTATTGGGCCTATTGGGATAAAAGCAATGAAAACAGCTATGACAGCATAGATCACAGCCATTGGGGCCGTCTTTTATCAACCTATGTTATTGATAACCACCCCTCAGGTGTTAATCGCTTTAAATATGCTGCAGTTTCCTCCAAAGATAAAAAGAAGCTTAATCGCTATATAAAGACCTTGGAGAAAATAGACCCCAGAAGGCATAACAGAAGAGAGCAGAAGGCCTATTGGCTCAATTTATATAACGCCGTTACCCTCAAATTAGTACTGGAGAATTCCCCGATTGAAAGCATGAAGGACATCGGTAATAAGATGATTAAGCGCGGGCCATGGAATAAAAAGATCATCAAAGTAGCAGGGCAACGTTTGAGCTTAAATGACATAGAGCATCGAATTTTACGCCCAATATGGCAAGACCATAAAATTCATTTCGGACTAACTTGTGGCAGCATTAGTTGCCCTAATATACAGCCCAGAGCCTTTACCAGCCAAAATGTTCGTCCATTGCTCAAGAAAACAGGGCGGGAATATATCAATCACCCCAGAGGTGTCAGCCTTAAAAATGACAAGATGAAGGCATCGAGTTTGTTTGATTGGTATCAAAAGGATTTTGCCAAGAATCAAGCGAAGTTGATGAAGGTATTTTCTTACTATGCCGATGACAGGCTAGCGCTGTACCTTTTGGGCTATCAGGGCAAGATAGATTATAACTATGACTGGCGTTTAAATGCGCCATAAGAAGTTAATCTTATGCTTTTAATAAATTACTTAATCTATTGATATATAAATAAAAAAGAGGCTAAAAAAACCTCTTTTTTCTTGTAGTAAATTTTCAAAACCAGGTGAAAATTAACTTTCTGCACCGCCGTGGGAAAGTGACCATTCCTCGGGCGAATTAAGGAAGGATTCTATCTCTGCAATGGATTTGCTATCCATTATGCTACTTTCTTTACAAACCTTAAGAACATCCCACCATGTTGTCAGCGAGTGAAGGTTAATACCTGCTTCAGCAAGTTTCTGTCTTGTGTCTGGAAAGATGTCATAAAAGAAAATCACAAAGGTATCAGTAACTTCGGCGCCTGCTTTCCGTAGTGCATCACAGAAAGTGATTTTACTGCCGCCGTCTGTGGTGAGGTCTTCCACCAATAGTACTTTAGAGCCTTCCTCTAAATAACCTTCAATCTGTGCATCACGGCCAAAGCCTTTAGGTTTTTTGCGAACGTACTGCATCGGCAGAGACAAACGCTCAGCAAGCCACGCACCAAATGGGATGCCCGCCGTTTCACCACCGGCCACGGCATCAATAGATTCGAAGCCTATATCACGTAAAATGGTTGAAGCACCAAAATCCATAAGCGTAGAACGTACGCGAGGGAAGGAGATGATTTTACGGCAATCAATATAGACCGGGCTGGCTTTGCCAGAAGTCAGTATGTAAGGATCGTTGGGGCGGAAATTGATAGCTCCAATTTCAAGCAACATTTTGGCACTTAACTCAGCAATTAGCTGCTTGTCAGGAAAGCTATTAAAAGACATACAAACTCCTTAGGTAGAAAAGGTAACAGCAACTAGTATTTGTAACTTTTCTCTTGTGTGCGAAGAAAAGAAGAACGCATTTGCATATTACTGATGCCGGATATTGGAAAGGTGAAATTTTGCCAGAATAGGCCGCTAGAATCCATTGAAAGCATTTGGTAACACAGCCAAGGAATACAAGCCTGATGCTATGGGACAACAGGTATTGGCAACTTACTTATTTCATTATTCAATTTAACATAATATACATTATGCGAAGCTTCTTTTTTATCGTAATAGTTTGCATTAATCCTCGCCGTAAGCGGGGTTTTTTAATTTTGGGCACCACGCTCCTCCTTATGAAAAAACAGCACCAGCAGCACCTAAGGCAAGTTGTGCAGGTTGCCATCAGGCAAATGCAGATAAGGACATGGTCTTCACTGGCATGTACCCTATTCTTAGGGACTAAACACCCTGGGGAGGGATATGACTTATGTTCCCTCCCCGAGGTATGCAATCAAAACGCACACTTACCGCATGGTGACAAATTCTTCTGCCGCTGTTGGGTGAATCCCTACAGTTGCATCAAAATCAGCTTTTTTAGCACCTGCTTTCATTGCAACGGCGATACCCTGGATAATTTCACCGGCATGCTCTCCAACCATATGGCAACCCACAACAATATCTGTACTTTCAACTACAATCATTTTCATAAAGACTTTTCCAGCGCCGCCGCCCAGTGTTTCTTTCATGGGTCGAAAACGGCTGCGAAACACTTTTAAATCATCGCCATATTGTTCACGAGCTTGTTCTTCCGTAAGACCCACAGAGGCAGAATTTGGCTGACAGAATACAGCTGTAGGAATATTACTGTAATCGATGGATGTGGGGGTTCCTTCCACTAATGTTTTTGTTAATGCCATACCTTCTGTAATAGCTACTGGTGTTAGCTCTACTCGCCCTATTACATCACCCAGCGCGTAGATAGAAGGCTCCGCAGTCTGAAAGTAATCGTCAACAATGACAACACCATTTGATTTTGTTTCTACTTGGGTGTTTTCAAGGCCTAACCCAGCTATATTAGGTTTGCGACCTGTAGCATACATTACTAGCCCTGCTTCCAGGCTGGAACCATTCTTAAATTGCACTTTATAGATATCATCTTGAAGTGCTTCAATATTCTCGATTTCAGTTGAAAAGTGTAAATTAACTCCTTGATTTTCAACTTCTTCTTTAATGACTTCTCGTAATTCTTGATCAAAACCTCTTAAGAACAAGGGGCCTCTATAAACTAGATGGGTTTCTACACCCAAACCATTAAAGATTCCTGCAAATTCAACGGCAATATAACCACCACCGACAATAACGATTTGTTTAGGTAGTTTTTCCAGGAAAAAAGCTTCATTAGAGGTAATAACCAAATCACTACCGGGAAATTCAGGAACAAAAGGTGTGCCACCGGTGGCAATAAGAATATTCTTGCAGCTGAACTGTTGTCCATTCACTTCAACATTGTGTGGATCAACGATAGTTGCCTTACCCTCATGGAGTTCTACTCCTGCTCCATCCAGCAGATGACCGTAGATGCCATTTAATCTTTGAATTTCTTGATTCTTATTGTCACGAAGCTTGTTCCAGTCGAAGTTTGCTGGACCAAGTTCCCATCCAAACCCTTTTGCCGCTTCAAACTCTTCTGAAAAAGCTGAAGCATAAACAAACAATTTTTTAGGAACACAGCCTACATTGACACAGGTACCACCCAGGTATTGGGATTCAGCAATACCGACACGTAGCCCCTGTTGGGAGCACATTCTTGCTGTTCTCACACCACCGGAACCGGCACCAATAACAAACAGGTCATAATCATAGGACATGGGAATTCCCTTCTCTTAATTTAAGCTAATGAACAAATGAAACGGCTTCTATTCTTTAAACCATGACAATTGGTCGTGGAGCGACACCACTGAACCGACAATAATTAATGTCGGTGCCTTTGCGCCACCTTCACGTACCTTATTGGGTAATGTGTCAAGATCACCAATAAATACTCGCTGCCGGGTTGTTGTGCCTTTTTCTATTAAAGCAGCTGGTGTTGTTGAATCCATACCGTATGACATCAATTGTTGGCAAATGGTTTCAAGGCCGTTTAATCCCATGTAGAAAACTAATGTTTGATCGGGTGCCACTAACTCTGACCAATTGAGGTCATATTTATGATCTTTTTGGTGACCCGTGATAAATCGTACAGATTGAGCATGATCCCTATGAGTAAGGGGAATACCGGCATAACTGGCACAACCAGAGGCTGCGGTAATCCCCGGAACGACTTGGAAAGGAATACCATTATCTGCCAGGTGTGCAATCTCCTCTCCTCCCCGGCCAAAGATAAACGGATCACCACCTTTGAGGCGAAGCACACGGTTACCCTGTTGAGCAAATTCCACTAACTTTTCGTTGATATTGTCTTGAGTTACAGGGTGATCGCCAGCAGTTTTTCCTACGTAAACCAGTTCTGCATCTCTGCGCACTAGAGAGAGTACTTCTTTTGAAACTAAACGGTCGTAGAGAACAATATCGGCTTTTTGCATCAGCCGTAATGCACGAAAGGTTAAAAGGTCTGGATCTCCGGGGCCGCCGCCAACCAAATACACTTCACCAAGTGCACTAGCTTGCTCTGCATACTGATTATCCAGTTTCTCCTGAAGTTTATTTTCAGCGTCGCCTTGCTTATTACTAAATACTAATTCTGAAATATCACCTGAAAATACATCTTCCCAAAATGCTTTGCGGCTATTGGCGTCAGTTATTTTTTCTTTTACTTGCTGGCGAAATTTTCCGGCCAGTTGAGCAAGGTAACCGTATCCAGAAGGAATCAGTGACTCCAGTCGAGTTCTTAGCATTCGTGCTAATACTGGTGCTGTACCACCACTGCTGATGGCAATCTGCACGGGAGATCGGTCCACAATAGACGGAAAGACCACACTGCATAACTCAGGTTGATCCACAACATTGACAGGGATATTTAATTTTTGAGCTTGTTCTGAAACTTGTTTATTGATCTGTTTGTCGTCGGTTGCAGCAATAACTAATGCTGCACCTTCAAGGTCATCGTTATTAAATTTTCTTTTGTGTAGCGTTAGAGGGTGTAGGTTTAAAGAATGCTTTTCAGATAATTCTGTTATTGCAGTGTTAATTTCTGGTGCAATAATTTCAACCTTTGCACCTACTTCCATAAGAGGCCTTATTTTTCTCAACGCCACTGATCCACCTCCCACCATTACACAACGGCGGCCATTCAAGTTGTGAAACAGGGGAAGTAAATCCATAAAATAATTTTTGTGTTAGTTATTAGTTAGTCTAGCTAATTTGAGTTTGCCCACCCATATAGGGTTGAAGAACGGTAGGTATTTTGATGGAACCATCGGCTTGTTGATAGTTCTCCATCACAGCCAATAGTGTACGGCCTATAGCTAAACCTGAACCATTAAGGGTGTGTAGCAGCTCTGGCTTACCAGTTTCAGGGTTACGCCAACGGGCTTTCAAGCGCCGGGCCTGAAAATCACGGAAGTTACTACAGGATGAAATTTCCCGGTAACGTTGCTGTGATGGTAACCAAACTTCGATATCGTAGGTTCGAGCTGCAGAAAAACCTAAATCGCCGCCACAGAGAATAACAGTTCTGTATGGTAAACCCAGTTTTTGTAATATCGCTTCGGCATGGCCTGTAAGCTGCTCCATTACTTCGGTGGAGTCTTCAGGCTTAACAAATTGCACCAGTTCGACCTTTTCAAATTGATGCTGACGAATCATACCTCGGGTATCTTTCCCGTAACTGCCCGCTTCACTTCTAAAGCAAGGTGTATGGCAAGTATATTTCACTGGTAGTTGGTCTGCTTCAATAATCTCATTACGATAGATATTGGTGACGGGGACTTCTGCTGTTGGAATCAAATAAAATTCTCGATCATCTTCCAATTTGAACAAATCTTCCTCAAATTTGGGAAGCTGTCCTGTACCATACAGGGAATCACGATTGACCACATAGGGAACATTAATTTCTTCGTAGCCATGTTCCAGTTGATGGGTATCGAGCATAAATTGAACTAACGCACGATGTAATCGGGCGATACCGCCACGCATAACGGCAAAACGTGAGCCAGTTATTTTAGCTGCAGTTTCAAAGTCCAGTAGACCTGATTCTGCACCCAAATCGACGTGGTCTTTTACTTCAAAATCAAACTGTGTCGGCTTTCCCCAGCTACGAATTTCTACATTATCATCTTCATCATTACCGGCAGGCACCTCGGCATCGGGAACATTGGGGATGCCACTGAGGTAATTGTCCAATTGATTCTGTACTTCCCCAAGCTCTTCTTCCGCTTGTGTACAGGATTTTTTCAAATCCTCTCCCTTTGCTTTTAGGGGGGCTATATCTTCGCCCTTAGCTTTAGCTTCACCAATGGCTTTGCCCATGGATTTTGCGTAGGCATTTCGTTCAGCTTGTAGAGACTGAGCTTTATCTTGAAGTTGGCGGCGAACAGCTTCCAACTCTTTTAGTTTTTCTACATCAAGGGTAAAACCCTTTACAGCAAGTTTTTCAGCAATAGATTCGGGTTCGGAACGAATAAGTTTTGGATCCAACATGAGGTTTGGGGAATTCCTAAAGCAAACGGGTCACAACAATTGCACCAAGCGTTCCCGCCAGACACAACACAATATTTAGGGCGACATAAGTTGCCGCCAGCGCAAGGTGGCCATTTTGCCACAAAGCCAGGGTATCAAGCGAGAAAGTAGAGAACGTTGTAAAGGCACCAAGGAAACCTACCATGAGTAAATTACGCATTTCAGCAGGCAGCACCCCACGTTCAATAATGAGTACGTAACATAAACCCATAAGAATAGAACCTACGACATTGACGATAAGCGTGCCCAGAGGAAAACGTCCTGAAAATAAGGGAAATATAGCCGCATTAACAGCAAAGCGCCCCATTGCACCTAATGCACCACCCAATGCCACTGCTAACCATTGCATTATGATTCCTCATCTTGGTTTGTCTGATCAGCATAGCGCTGCTGCTGGCTCGACTCATTAAGTTGTTTCAAATAATCAAGCTTCTCGGCGATTTTTTGTTCAAGTCCACGATCTGTGGGGAAATAATAACGTTTATCCTGCAACTCTGGTGGAAAATAATTTTCACCAGGCGCAAAACCTCCTGGTTCGCTATGGGCATAACGGTATTCAGCACCATAATTTAACTCTTTCATGAGTTTTGTCGGCGCATTTCTAAGGTGTAGGGGAACATCATAGCTGGGCATTTTTCTTACATCTGCAAGAGCATCATTAAATGCGCTATAAACAGCATTACTTTTAGGTGCCGATGCCAGGTATATAATTGCCTGGGCAATACTTAATTCACCCTCAGGGCTTCCAAGGCGTTCCTGTGTATCCCAGGCATTTAATGCGAGTGATAATGCCCTTGGGTCAGCATTACCTATGTCCTCACTGGCCATGCGTACAACACGACGGGCAATATAAAGAGGGTCACAACCACCATCTATCATTCTGACAAACCAGTACAATGCGGCATCAGGTGAGGAGCCTCGCACAGCCTTATGAAGGGCTGAGATCTGGTCATAAAAATACTCACCACCCTTATCGAACCGACGTGTATCTGTTACGAGAACTTCTTCTAATACTGCCCGATTAATTTTGTTTTTTTCAACATCTTCTTCAACCAAGTCACTGGCAATCTCCAATAAATTGAGTGCTTTTCGAGCATCGCCATCCGCGGCATTGGCAAGTAATTGGAGTGCATCATCCGCAATGTTAAGCTTTTTATTACCCAGCCCAATTTCTTTATTGGTTAATGCTCGATTGATAATTTGACAGATATCTTTAGCTTCAAGTCTGCGTAATACATAGACGCGACAACGTGATAGCAGGGCATTATTTAATTCAAAGGAAGGGTTTTCCGTAGTGGCTCCGATTAGAACAACAGTGCCATCTTCGACGTAGGGCAGGAATGCATCTTGTTGGGATTTATTAAAACGATGGACTTCATCCACAAATAAAATTGTTTTCCGGCCTCGGACATCCCGTTCTTCTTCTGCTCTAGCAACCGCTGTACGGATTTCTTTTACCCCGGATAAAACAGCGGATATAGCCTCCAAATGGGCATCCACAGATTCAGCTATAATTTTTGCTAGTGTGGTTTTACCGACTCCGGGTGGTCCCCAGAAAACCATAGAATGAAGCTGACCCGCTAAAATGGCTTCACGAAGTGACTTGCCTTCACCGACTAAATGAGCCTGACCAGCAAAGCTTTCCAGATCCATGGGTCTCATTCGTGAAGCGAGAGGCTGATATACATCCTGACTAAACAGGTCCTTATTCATTGCGAGCTATTAATCACGACCTTACTCATCACAAATAATGTCTGTGCCTTCAGGCGGTGTAAAATAGAAAGCCTCTGGTGCAATTGGCTGGTTCAATTGCAGATCCACAAAGACAATATGTGTCTTTTGTTCCAAGGTATCCCACAAGCTCATTGATACAGGCTTATTCCCAGTAAAACCCAGGACAATTTTTGTATAAAGGTTTTCTTTATTTCTGGGTATCAGAATAAATTGAGAGAGGGTGACACTTTGTTCTGTTGGCGTGCTCTCTCCCTTAATCTCTTCCTGGTAGATTTTATAGGTTTGCTCGAGGGCATCGAGATTACCGATAAAAAGGGCTGCCGGTGTTTTTGATAAGTCCTGATCAAAAGACCGAATGGTTACCTGTTCAAGGTCGGGATCGTAGATCCACAGGGTTTCGCTATCTGATACAACCAATTGTTCCATTGGAGGCAACGTGGACCAGCGAACTTTCCCTGGCCGCATGGCCTGCAACTGCCCTGATGCTTGTTGAAGTTCTTCGCCTTCAACTGAAAACACAATTTGTTGGAAGTTAGTGTCCAATGTGTTTAGCTTATTGAGTAGGCTTTTCAAGGTAGATGTTGATTCTTCTATATGTTTTGTCTCTTTAGGTTCAGGATTTTGTTCTACAGAACTGCCTCCAGCTTGAACCAAGCTGACACAGACAACTGAAGTAAACAATATTATTGAGTGGCAAAAGCGAGTAAATTTCATAGTTGATTTTTTTGCTAATCCCTTATGACTAGTCTCGAGGTGGTGCTGGGGCAAGCACTTCTCTATTTCCATTGGTACCCATTTCACTTACGACACCAGAAGCTTCCATTTGCTCAATTAATCGAGCTGCACGGTTATATCCAACCCGTAATTTTCTCTGTACCGAAGAAATAGAGGCCTTTCTTGTCTGTAATACAAAAGCGACTGCTTCATCATAAAGTGGGTCAGACTCCGTATCATTTGAATCATCACCAC
>JALQUJ010000197.1 GCA_023263825.1 Porticoccus sp. | reverse complement strand
AGCTGATTAAACTTCTATGCCCTTTGTTGAGCTCAGTAAGTATTTTGTCATTGGTTTGATCAAATTCTTCTCTGAGCTAACTATTTTTTTAATAAAAAGGCAATTAGCCCAAAGAAGGTTTGTATTTTTGATACCGTTAGGTTACTCATTAGTTAGTGATGACTGAAGAGCTTGGCACTTTATCAATATTACGGTTGCCCATTTGGATTGTTCGAGCAGAGATGGCATGTCAGGTTTATTCGTCTCGCATTATATTAATAATAAAGTAATGGAGACTTAATATGTCAAAAGTGGCATTGGTTACAGGCGGAACAAGGGGTATAGGTGAAGCCATTGCGTTGGAGCTCAAAGAAGCGGATTATGATGCAGTGGTTAATTATGCCAACAATGAAGAGCGTGCTCGTGAATTTCATGAAGCAACGGGCATACCTACCTATAAATTTGATGTATCTGATTTTGAGGCATGCAGAAAAGGGATAGAAGAAATAAAGCGTGATGTTGGGCCAGTTTCAATACTCATAAATAATGCTGGGATAACGCGTGATAAAACCATGCACCTCATGACCCCTGAGTCCTGGCAAGAAGTTCTCGATACTAATCTGGGATCATGTTTTAACATGTGTCGTTGCGTTATCGAAGATATGCGAAAGGATAAGTTTGGTCGCATCGTTAATGTCGGTTCAGTTAACGGTCAGGCTGGGCAGTATGGTCAGGTAAATTATGCTGCTGCCAAGTCTGGCATACATGGTTTTACCAAGGCATTAGCCCTAGAAGGTGCTCCCCACGGTATTACGGTGAATGCCATTGCGCCAGGTTATGTAGATACCGATATGGTGCGAAATGTTCCCGCTGATGTTCTGGAGAAGATTATTGCAACAATTCCTGTTGGTCGATTGGGAACAGCCCATGATATAGCGAGATCGGTTCTATTTTTAGTGTCCGATGAGGGTGGATTTATTACCGGTTCGACGCTGTCAATTAATGGTGGTCAGCACATGTACTAACATTGGTAAGCACTCAAGTTTGAAATGGCTTAGTACTTCTCTGCAATATAAGTAGAGCGAAACGACCTGATAATGGTTGGTTATAGTGTAGAGAGTATTGCAGGGAGTACTGTTGCTGGGTTGCGCGGGTGCAGATGGTTTGGCCCCTCTATTATTTTTCTATCCCGTACTTTTTCATTTTCTGATAAAGAGTGCTTTTGGCAATGCCAAGAATTTTAGCTGCTTTTGTCATATTGCCTTCAGATTGTTTAACTGCAGCCTCAATGGTTTTTCTTTCCGCATAATCCAGGCTGCATAGAGGTTGGCTTAAATCACCAGAAGCTATTACTTGATTGCTAGGTTCGTCTTCATCAAGCCTGTAGCCGTCAGGTAGGTCATCTATTGTTAATGTTTCATTGGAAGACATGAAGCACATACATTCAATAACATTTACAAGCTCGCGTATGTTGCCTGACCACTCTCTACCTTTAAGGGCTGTCATTAAGGCAGAGGAAATATACTTGGGTATTACTTGATGATCTTTGTTGACGCGTTCAAGCACTAATTTTGAGATACCTTCAATATCTTCCTTGCGGCCTGATAGTGGATCAAGGCTGATGGTGACCGTCGATAAGCGGAAGAATAGGTCTTTCCTAAAACGCCCCTCATTAACGGCTTTCTTCAGATCTCTATTTGTTGCAGCGATTAGCCTGAAGTCTACTGAAATGGGTTTGATATCGCCGACACGATAAATTTTTCGCTCTTGAAGTACTCGAAGGAAAAGCGGTTGGATTTCAAGTGGCATTTCGCCGATTTCATCGAGAAAGAGCGTACCACCATTTGCCGCCTCAATTTTTCCTACCATTCCCCCTTTCTTGGCGCCGGTAAAAGCACCTTCCACATGACCAAATAGTTCACTGCTGAGTAGTTCTTTGGAGAATGCTCCGCAGTTGAGGTCGATAAACGGGCCGTTGGCATAATTGCTTGACTCATGGATAGCCTGAGCAAACACTTCTTTACCTACACCTGTATCACCCAAGATAAGTACAGGGAGAGGGGTTGTGGCCGCTTTGCGAGCTTTGTCAGCACTAGCTCTAAATGAGGGGCTTTTGCCATAGATATTATCAAATGGATCAAAGTCTGATTTTGCCGGCAAGGGTAGCTCGGTATTGGCTATATCCTGTCGGTGTATATTTTTTGTGCCAGATGGGACGAGTAGCTGAAAGCCGACGATTTCGCCTTTGTGGCGAACGGGTTCTACCCAATCATCTGATATCCAATTGCCCTGGTCATGGGGATAAATAATTTCATCACCGCCAAAGCGTTCGAGTGATACCCTTTGTTTCGCCTCTGGGTCGTAGTCAATACCCAGCAGGTTTAATGATGCACAGGCATTTGGTGAGCGGCTGACCAGTCGTCCTTGAGTATCAAACAGAAGCTTTCCTGAGTTGCGATAGTTACCAAAATTGCTGTTGCTATGTTCAAGTAGCGTGCTCCACTGTTCAGCAGTTCGTTTGGCAAGGTTTGTTTGTATCTGGCTTGCCCAGGCAACCACCAGAGGGACATGGAATTTGTCATAGATACTGCATAGCCCGGATAAGTCTATAACGCCCATCATTTGGTTATCGTATGGATCTGCGATTACTGCAGCAGTACATGTCCAGGGTTTAAAGCCCTGGCAATAATGTTCTTCGCCGTGAACCTGGGTTGGTCTGCGGGTTGCCATAGCGGTACCAACGGCGTTTGAACCTGAAACAATTTCGTTCCAGCCACTGCCCGGCACTAACCCAATGCCATTTGCATCATCGAGAGTTCTCGGGTCGCCAATAATTTGTAAATTTAAACCTTGGTAGTCAGTCAGAAATAAAATGGTTTCAAGATCATGTAAAAACAATCTTGCTTGTTCCAGCACTGGGCGGGCGCAGTCAATGAAATCGTAATTTTTTTGTTGAAGGGCATGTAGTGCGCCTTCATAGGCCATAAGAGGGGCTGCTTGTTGTTCTGGATTAACCCCTTGAGAAAGACAGCGTTCCCATGAATTGGCAATAACGTCTCGGACAGGTAGGTCACGAACATCACCTCCGGTGCATAGGAATTTCTCCCATGCGTGGTCGACCTCCTTCTGAGAAGAGTGTTCGGCTGTTAATGGAGTTTTTTTCGTTTGGGGTCTGCCCAAGTTTTATTCTCCTGACCCTGATCTGGGTTAATTTTGATATGTGTTAATTCTGAGCCAGGGTAGACTCTCCTACTTATTATAGTAGGTTCGATTTAGTCTATCGGATTCTAACACCAGAATCCCTTTTCAAACAATTCGCCTGACTGAGCCATGTCGGTAGATGTGTGCTATCAGATGTTTATGGCTATATAAGATTGTTAAACGAGACTGCCGTTGAGTTGGACCAAATAGCGAGCTTAAAGGTGATTAAGGAAGAAATTTGCAATTAGATTGTTTTTTTCTTAAAACGTTCGGACTTTGTTTTTTGCGATCGAATTTGAGTCGTTTTTCTTCTGTGTCCCCCGTAATTAAAGGGTTTCAGTGTTTTTCTTTGTGGCAGTTTTTCCTAAAGTGACCGTTTTTGAGTCAAAATAAAGGTGTTTTCGGTCTAAAACTGCTGTTGCCCCCAGCGCAGAAGGCGTTTATATTGGGCATTGCCGTGGAAAAGCTGTAACGGCAACCAATAATATCCAACGAATAAGTGGGAGAAGAAAATGGTGAGAAAA
Source organism: Porticoccus sp. (assembly GCA_023263825.1). Classification (GTDB taxonomy): domain Bacteria; phylum Pseudomonadota; class Gammaproteobacteria; order Pseudomonadales; family Porticoccaceae; genus Porticoccus. Next base: position 7,372 of record JALQUJ010000197.1, on the reverse strand, counting down.
AATAGCACCAGCATTATGAAGGTCGGAGGCTTTCTGCTGGGTTGTGGGGGCCTGATGGCAATGAGCAGTCCTGCTCTGTCCATGGGGTATGGTGGCGATGATGAGCCAGCATTTAATTTTTCATATAATGGTTATCTACGTTCTACTATCGCAGTAAGCTTGCAGGATCACGATGAAACACGTGCCGATGATAAGTGGCGCATGACCCAGGCTGAGCTGACGTTGAACCTGGATTTTGATATCAAAACGGGTCCGTTGAACTGGAAGGTGATCACTCGGTTTGATAAAGAACACCAAACTGATTATCTGGATGATCTTCAAGAGCGTATGGATGCGGTTGGTCTCAACGGTAACTACAGTGGAGCACAGCCGCAACGTGGGGATTTTATGGATCAGTATGAAACCACTGATGAGGTTTTTGACTGGTTGCGTGAAATCTACTTTGACGTAAACTTGTTTGATGACCGTCTACTTTTGCGTGTTGGTCGTCAGCAGTTGGTTTGGGGTGAAAGTGATTTCTTCCAGGCAATGGACGTGGTTCACGGCTATGATTACCGTGGTCGTTTGTTCTATGAAAACAACGAAGAATGGCGTAAGCCGCTCATGTTGTTTAACTTCAACTTGGATTTGTATGAGCTGGGTGGCAGCTTGAACTGGTATATACGCCCTGGTTGGGATCGTGAAGAGGATATGGGTAGCAGCTTCAATATTGAAGGTGGCCGTTGGATTCCACATCCTTATCGTGGTGTTGACTTTACTCAGTTCACGGATTCTTACAATGAAGACCATGACAGTGGCGATTGGTCAGATATGACTTATGGTATTCGTTGGAATGGTGCATGGGGTTCAATTGGTTACTCATTAGCTTATTTGAAAACCTATAGTCCTGCTCCTATCGTAAACCCGCATTCAACAGCTAGTGGTAATGGTATTATTGCAGCGTTTGGTGTGACGGGCACTGTTGAGTCATATGGGGAAGAGCCTACGAATTCAAGCACACTCCTTGGTGATTGGATGTATCCAGAAATTGATGTGTTTGGTTTCACTATCAATGGATTTAACTCTCCAATGGATGCAACACTAAGTGCTGAGATCGCTTTTATTCCTAATAAACCTTACAACTACGGTAGCTTGGATTCGAATCTGCCAGGTTGGAACGGTGTTAAGGAGAAAGATACTCTGAATATCATGTTGCGTATTGATAAAGAGTTTAAGTGGATGGATACCTTAGGTACACACCGTCCTTCATTGTCTAGTGTCCAGTTGTTTGACACTTGGATCTTGAGCCATGACGACGATGATGAGCTGGTTGAATTTGCTTCTTTCGGTTCCAAAAAGAAAGAGCATCAGGCTTATCTGACTGTATTTACACTGCTGAACTTCCATCGTGATACCATCAACCCATCCTTCGTAATCGGTACTGACTTATCTAAAGGTGGTGGCTTTGCTATCCCAGCGGTTGAGTTTGTTTGGGGTGACGATTGGCGCCTGAAGGTTGAAGCTGATCTTTGGTGGAATGATGGTGATGTGAAAAAAGTCTGCGGTTCAGCTAGCGTAGACTTTGCCGATTGTGACACAGGAGTAGGTCACAGTCTTCTCGGTAAGAGAGAAGATGGCGCTGGCTTCATGGACTGGTTCGCTGAAGACAACCAAGTTGTTTTCAAACTCACCAGACAGTTCTAAGTACGATAGTTCTAAGCAGATAATATGAGGTTGTCTGCGCAACTAATATTTTTATTGGTTGTCGCAGACAAGACTGATTAAAACTGGGAGTATTATTATGTATAAAAAGTTATTAACTACTTCGGTAGTTTCTTTGAGCTTGTTAGCAGGAGCGTCTAATGTTCTTGCGGCTACTGCTGAGCAAGTAGATAAAAGCGATAAGAACAAGCCAAAAGATTATGTGGCTGTTACAGCATACGGCGTTAAGCCACCAGCAGCGTTTTACGGTGATCCACCCGGAGCAGGTCGTTGGATTGATGGCGAAGCAGCACCTATCGAAGCACTCGGTGGTTGTACTGGTGATAAGATGGAAGCCGGTACGGTTATTAAGGCTGACAACTTCGATTCAGTAAAAGATCTGTGTTTTGAAGGTAAGCGTGTAGGTGACATGGTCACTGAAAACGTTGAGTGGATGATCCGTGAAAAAGCTTTGATGATTAACACTCGTCATTCAGAGTACGTTGAAATGGATCCTCTGTACATGCAGGCAACTATCGATGGTAAAGCCAATGTTGTTTATGGCGATGCCCCTGAAGGTACTGAATGTGGCGTTGTATCCGGCTGGAAAGCAGGTATGTTCTTCGATCCACAAGACGTCCTTAAAACTATGGATGATAAGGGCGTAAGTAGCGATCCTCATGCGGGTTGTAAACTTATTTGGAACCTGCGTTCACCAACTTATGGTGCGACCATGGATTTGCGTCATATCTCTTGGGTATTCCTGGATGCTCATAAAGGTATGGAGCGTATTCAGCGCTGGTGGGCACGTCGTTACTACATGGAAGGTCGTCTAGATGGCGGTCCTCTTTCTGAAGGTGATGGCACTATCTTGCAAAAAACTGTACTTGTTGCAATTTATCCGCAAGATATTAAAGGTATCGGCATCTTCTCTATCCGCTACAACGACCCAACAGCTAAAACGCCAGATGATGTTTGGGCTTACCTGAAGTCTGTACGTCGTGCACGTCGTCTGTCTGGTAACGCCTGGATGGATCCAATCGGTGGTACGGTACAGCTGTATGATGATTGGGATATTTGGGATGCTGTACCGACCAAATATAAATCAGTTAAGCTGACGGGTAAGCGTTGGATCTGGGCAATTGCTCACGCCCCTTTGATGACTGTGGATCTGTCATTCAAAAATACCATTAAGGAATTCCCTGCGGTAGATATGGATACGCCTCCTCACTTCTTCCCTAATGAACAAGTTCAGTGGGAACCACGTGAAGTAGTTGTCATCGAGGGTACTCCTCCCGATGAGCATCCATACAGCAAGAAAATTGTTTATATGGAAATCGACTACCCACGTCCTTACCTGGGTGAAGCCTACGATAAAAACGGCAAGTTCTGGAAAAGCTTTATCTTCCAAAACCGTGTCGATTATGGTGATGACGGCTATCAAGCACCGATTCCAGTTGTTGGCCACATCATCGATTGGAAAGCTGAGTTCTCAACGACTTGGTCTTCTAACATGAAAGCTAACCCTGATGGTGTTGAAGAGCAGGACGTGACACTTAAAACTTTGATTAAGTTGGCTCGTTAATACTGATAGACCATTCCGTGCGAAGCTGCTGAATAATTTTATTCAGCAGTCTTTGCTCGGAATGTTTTCATTAAAAAATAATTAGAGATAGACAATACACTTAAGACTGTTATGGCTTTGTAGGCTATGTAATCTTCTTTGGGGGTGTTATGAACGTTGCTGGACAAAATCTTGCTGATGATAAAACATCTGATTCTTCTGTCGAAGAGGAAAAATCAGCAGGTCAAAAGATCTTACTTACACTAATATCTATATTGCCTTGGGCCATTGTTGGTTCCTTGCTTTATGCCGGTCTATTTGTAAAGCCGGAAGCTATAGTAGAAGAGGTAATTCCTGCTCCTATTAATGTCAGGGATAACGTCTTTGGTGTTGCTCATGTAAGTGGTGATACTTACATGGCGGCAGGTAACTATGGGAAAATGCTGGTCACAAAAGACGGTGGTAAAACCTGGACTACGCGGGATGCTGGAGTTGATGTTCACCTTATGGACATTTCTGCATGGGATGAAAAGCGAGCTGTTGCTGTAGGCAATGGTGGTGTGACCCTCATGACAGAGGATGGTGGAAACACCTGGGTATCTGTAGATTCGCCTAAATCAGATGTGGCGAATAAACTGCTTAAAGTACATACTTACCCCAACGGCGAAGCTCTAGCTGTGGGTGAAATGGGTATGATTATTCGTAGCATGGATTACGGTAAAACTTGGAAACAATTACGTGAAGAAAACGATATCTTCATGAATGATGTCGTAAAAGTCGATGCTAATACAATTTGGGTTGCTGCTGAATACGGCCAAATTTTCAAGAGCTCTGATAATGGTGAAACATGGGAAGAACTGTTTACAGATAGTCCGAACAGTTTTGCCGCGATTGATGCAAGAAATCCTCAAGAAATAAGTATTGTTGGACTAGCTGGCGTTGTGGTTGGAACCACTGATGGTGGTGAGACCTGGACGTATATATCTCCAGAGCAGTCTGGTATGACTGAGCATATGATGGATGTTCAGTGGTCAGATGCGATAGATAAATGGGTAGCGATAGGCAATAAAGGTAAGTGGATGACTTGGGATGCTGACTTGACTAACTTTGAGCCAATGAATATCTCTAAAACGGACTATACGTCACATACAGAGATGGAAATTGTTGGTGATAAAGGTCTTGCTGTTGGTGCTACTGTTGGTTCATTAGACTTAAAAACAAAAACTTGGACGCTGTTAGCTGAGTAATTGTTTTAAAAAACTAATTATAAGGGTCACCTATAAAGGTTCGCCCATCCATGCAATTTCGGGTTGTTGGAGAATAGAATGATAGAGAAATTTGCACTTTTCTGTATGAAGTCCAGAAAAGTAGTATTGGCAGTAGTTCTTGCCATTACTGCTGTTTTGGCTACGTTTGCTATGCGCATAGATGTTAAGACGGTGTTTGAGGATTTACAGCCTGGAAGCCACCCTTACATTAAAGTTCATGAAGAATTTAAGAAGACGTTTGGTGGTACCAGTATTATCACCTTTATGATTCAGTCTACCGAGGGCGACATCTTTCAGATGCCAGTCCTTGAGCAAATACATGCTCTAACACAGGGTTTGTATAAAATTGATGCGATCAATGAATTCCAGATCTATTCAATTGCAGGTAAAAAGCTGAAAGAAGTTCGAGCATCTACTGAGGGTATTCAGAGTTTCCCTTATATGTGGCCAAATCTGCCGGAAAGTCAGGCAGATATTGATCGTATTCGGGAGGCAATTTTACGTAGTCCATTAGTATATGGCCCCTTTGTCTCAAAAGATCTGTCAGCGACACTGATCACCGTAGACTTTTTCGATAATCTTCTGGATTACAATTTGGCCTTTGAGCAGGCTTATGAACTGGTTGAGAGACTTGATAACGATGCTGTTGATATTTCTTTGGTAGGTAACCCTATTCTGTATGGTTGGGTTAGCCACTTCTTACCAGAGACAATGAAACTGGTTTCTATTGCAGCAGGTGTATTCCTGATTCTTCTTTTCCTTATTAACAGAACATGGCGTGGTACCTTGCTACCACTTACAGCTGGTGCTATCAGTGCTATTTGGGCGTTGGGTGTTGCTAAGCTGGTAGGTATTCATTTTGATCCACTCGTAGTGGTTGTAGCGATGTTGATTACAGCACGCGCAGTCTCCCACTCGGTACAGATGATTACTCGTTTCCACGAAGAAATTGATTCTTTTAAAGGCCCTGAAGAAGATCTTGATTCTCATCATGCGGCAACAGTTACACTAAAAGATTTGTTGAGGCCAGGCCTGTTAGGTATTGCGACAGATGCAGGTTGTGTAACAGTAGTTGCGATTAGCCCAATACCACTACTTCAAAAATTAGTAGTATTAGCCGTAGTTTGGGTTGCTACAGTAGCGATCAGTTCGATCATCGTAACACCGGTATTACTGTCTTGGGTGAAAAAGCCTAGAGCCTATGCACATCCATTAAACTTGGATCTGTTGGTTATCCGTCCCTTCCTCAATATGTGTGTGAAAATTGTGGAAACCAAGTTTAGGTACGTTGTTGTAACCATTGCTGCGCTTGTATTTATTGGTTGTGGCTTTAGGGCAGTGGAATTGACGGTTGGAGATGCAAACCCAGGTTCGCCTATTTTATGGCCTGATGCTCGCTATAATGCGGACTCAGCTGCTATTAACCATCAGTTTCCTGGTGCTGACAGGATGTTCGTAGTTGTTGGTCGTGAAGAAAAGAACCAGATCAAAAATGTTCATGTTCTCGATACTATGCTGAGATTCCAGCGCTATATGGAAGTTCAGGAACAAATTGGTGGCAGTATTTCCCTGTCGGATATTCTGCCTTCGGTAAATGAAACTCTTCGTGAAGGTAACTTCAGATACGCAGAACTTGGTGAAACTACAACCAATAATGCGGAGCTGATTTATATGTATGAAAGGGCTGCAGAACCCGGTGACCTTAACCGCTTTACTGATGTTAACCGGATGAATGCATCGATCACATTATTCTTTACTGATCGTCAAGGCCCTACTATTCAAACGGCAATTGCCAGAGTTAAGCAATTTGTTGCTGATAACCCTGATGTACCAATTAGTCTTGCTGGCGGTACTATCGGTGTAATTGCCGCAGTTAACGAAGTGATCCTATCTGGACAGATTCAGTCTATTGCACTGGCTCTCTTCATTTTGGTGATGATGTGTATCATCGTATACCGTTCTAGTATTGCTGGTATGTTCTTCATGGTTCCTGTTGTATTGGCGAACCTTGTGACCTTTGCTTTTATGGCATGGCAAAATATTGGTATGAATATTAATACTGTACCGGTAGCTGCTCTGGGTATTGGTTTAGGTGTAGATTATGCACTCTATATCTGTGACCGTATTAAGGGCGAATACGACAGTGGTAAGACGCACATAGAAGCTATCTCCTTGTCATTGCACTGTGCAGGACGTGGTGTACTTGTAACAGCCTTTGTGCTGATTGCTAGTGTCACAGTCTGGGGATTCTCATCACTGCGCTTCCAAGCAGAAATGGGTATGCTGATTGCCTTGTGGCTAACAGTTTCAGCGCTAAGTGCGTTGTTCCTGATGCCAGCATTGGCTTATATCTGTAAACCTAAGTTCCTCTTTGCTAAAAGATAGGCGTTACTTGGGATATGAGGTAGATACTTTGCTGTATTTACCTCAATAAAAAAGGGCTCTTTTAAGAGCCCTTTTTTTATGGGTAAATTAAAAGTTTAAATAGAACCCTATTTATTGGTGTTATAAAACTTTAAGGATGATTTTTGTGAGTCGGGCGTACATAGAAATTACTGATAAATAGGTTGAACTTAAAGTAATTTTATTTCGTATTCTCACGAAAATGGTTGTGAAGGTTTTTTGTAGATGGGTCTATAGAGTCATCATTAGATAAATTGCTAATTAGGACTTTCGTTGTCATATTTTTACCTAACTCTACCCCCCATTGATCATAAGAGTTTATGTTCCAGATACTACCCTGAACAAAAACCTTATGTTCATAAAGGGCTATTAATGCACCAAAGTTTTTAGGGCTAAGTTCTTGGAGAAGCAATATGTTTGAAGGCTTATTCCCCTTGTAATACTTATGCTTGGGTAA
>JALQUJ010000157.1 GCA_023263825.1 Porticoccus sp. | reverse complement strand
TGGATGTCGACCTAGGCCACTTCCCGCAAATGCCCTATAGCGAGGCCATGGATCGCTTTGGTAGTGACAAGCCCGATTTGAGGATTCCTCTGGAACTGGTTGAAGTTAAAGACCTGATGGCAGGCGTAGACTTTAAAGTTTTCTCCGGCCCAGCTAACGACCCTAAAGGTCGTGTCGCTGCATTGAAAGTGCCCGGTGGTAGCAGTATCAGCCGTAAGAAAATTGATGACTACACCAAATACGTTAGCATCTACGGTGCAAGAGGTTTGGCTTACATTAAGGTCAACGACAAAGATGATCTGGAAGAAGGGCTGCAATCACCCATTGTTAAATTCCTGCCCAATGAGGTTCGTGGCGCAATTCTTGAGCGCACCGGTGTAGAAAATGGCGATTTGATTTTCTTTGGTGCGGATAAAGGAAAAATTGTTTCTGAAGCCTTGGGTGCACTACGTTCTAAATTGGGTGAAGACCTGGATTTGTACACCTGCGAGTGGGCACCACTGTGGGTTGTTGATTTCCCCATGTTTGAAGAGACCGACGACGGCAATTGGACATCGCTGCACCATCCGTTTACTCGTCCAGCCTGTACCCCGGAAGAGCTGGAATCTGACCCGGAAAATGCACTGTCCCTGGCCTACGATATGGTCTTAAACGGCACTGAATTGGGTGGTGGTTCCATTCGTATCCACAACCCGAACATGCAGAAATCTGTATTCAAAGTGCTGGGCATTAGCGATGAAGAAGCTAATGAGAAGTTTGGTTTCTTGGTGGATGCGCTCAGTTATGGCTGTCCTCCCCACGGTGGTTTGGCCTTTGGTTTAGATCGTTTGATTATGCTGTTAACAAACAGTGCATCTATTCGTGACGTGATTGCATTCCCTAAAACCCAGACAGCAGCCTGTGTCATGACCGATGCACCTGGTGCGGTAAATAACAAACAACTGCGTGAATTGAATATCAAATTGCGTGAAAAACCTGCGAGCGAAAAGCCTGCTGAAGAGAAGTAATTTTAGAGGTATGACTCTCTTAGGAGAAAAATATGGCCGGTCATAGTAAATGGTCAAACATCAAACACCGCAAGGCTGCCCAAGATGCCAAGCGGGGCAAAATTTTTACCAAGCTGATTCGTGAATTAGTAGTAGCGGCGAAAGCGGGCGGGCCAAACCCGGATGATAATCCACGCCTCAGAGCAGCGGTGGACAAAGCCCTGGGCGCCAACATGAAGAAGGACACGGTGGATAAAGCCATTGCCCGTGGAGCCGGTGCAGGTGAAGGTGACAACTATGATGAAATCACCTACGAAGGCTATGGCGTTGGTGGTATTGCCGTATTAGTCGAATGTATGACCGATAACCGCAATCGTACCGTTTCCGATGTGCGTCATGCCTTTGATAAACGTGGCGGTAATCTGGGAACAGATGGCTCCGTGGCCTATTTGTTTACTCGTACCGGACAGATCAGTTTTGCCCCCGGTGCAGACGAAGAACAAATTATGGAAGCAGCCCTTGAGGCCGGTGCTGAAGATGTTGTTACCAACGATGATCAATCCATTGACGTGATGACAGTCTGGGAAGACTTTGCCGCAGTGAAGGATGCTATAGTTGCTGCCGGCTTTGAACCTGACAATGCTGAAGTGACCATGCTGGCTTCTACTACGGTTCCTTTGGACAAAGAGGGTGCAGAGAAAGTATTAGCCCTAATTGATCATTTGGAAGATTTGGATGATGTTCAAAACGTATATACCAATGCGGATATCTCACTTGAAGTGATGGAGCAACTGGAGAATCCCTGAAAACCTACCTGCGTTGTGATTGCGGCGTTAAAAATTGGCTCAAATCGGGCATTTATGATGTATAAACTCCCTCTTTTCGCCAATTTTTGCCTTGCACTCACTGCCTCGCCTACGTTTTTCAGAGATTCTCTAAACTAGAGAATAATTAACAGAATTTTTAATTAACTTAACGAGTAATCAAAGTACAGGAGAAAAAAGATGAAAGTACTCAAGAAGACCGATGACTATACCGTCTATCAAAAGCGTTCTGGCCGTTATGCAGTAGTGGGCTCAGACAAGAAAAATATCAATGGTGAAGACAAAGTCAAAATCCTGATCGAAGAAGGCATGGTTAAGCAAGCCTTACCTAAGGAACCTGAGCCTGAAGTGGTTGAAGAAGCTGCAGAGGAAGAAACCATTGAAGAAGTAGCAGCAGAAGAAGCTGCCGAGGAAACTGTTGCTGAAGAAGCTCCAGAAGAGGCACCAGCTGAGGAAGAGCCTGCTGCAGAAGAACCAGCAGCTGAGGAAGAGGCACCAGCCGAAGAAGAGTCAGAAACAAAAGAATAATCTAATTCTTTGTTTTGTTAAGAAAAAGGCGGCTTATTTAAGCCGCCTTTTTTTGTGCCCGATAGTATTTCATGTTGTAAGGTGAGGTTTTACAGAAATCTTGTTGTGATCCCTTGCCACCTTAGCTTGTCAAAACGAAAATATAAGCGCACAAAGTGCAATAACTGTACTGGAAATGTCTACGGTTACTTCGATAGTCATTTTTTACTCCATGTCTTATTGAGTTTATTAATTACAGTGTCGAGTATTTCTCTCTCAGCAGAAACATCAGAAGGGGATGAAATGAACCTGTTACTACAGATTCCGTTCTTGGCATGTTTTTGGTGACCCTATTAGCTCTATGGAAACCTAATGGCTTGTTCAAAAGCCTTAGGTTATTTTTTACAGCGGGTTGGAGTAAAGAGGAAAGTTCTGTGATTTGGCAAAAGAAGCCTAATCCCTGCTTTTGTATTCCAATCCCTTTTTCCTGATCATAAATCAATGTCTTTTAAAATCAAATTGCTCAATACCATGTTTACATTGAGTGGTCTATCTCTGGGACTTGTTTTTTTTACCAATTAATATACTGTAGCAATATACAGTATATTTGTGTGGTGTAAATGACTCTAATCCTTGGTATCGACCCTGGTTCCCGTAAAACCGGTTTTGGCATTATTAATGCCGCCGGTACCAATGGTTCCAAGTTGGAATACGTGACCAGTGGCATTATTCGTTTGCCTACTGGGGAGCTGCCTGAGCGCTTAAAAGTTATTTTCGATAGTGTTTCTGAAATTATCCGTGAGCATAACCCGCTGGAAATGGCCGTTGAAGAGGTGTTCTTTGCCCGAGATCCTCGTGCAGCCTTGAAGTTGGGGCAGGCTAGGGGAGCGGCCATTGTTGCTGGGGTAACCGCTGGGCTGGCTGTAGCTGAGTATGCGGCGCGTTCGGTTAAGCAATCTGTGGTGGGTTCTGGTGCTGCCAAGAAAGAGCAAGTGCAGCATATGGTCAAACATTTACTAAAACTCCCGTCTACACCTGCTGAAGATGCTGCGGATGGCTTGGCTGTTGCACTGTGCCACGCCCAAACCATGCGTACAGCTACCAGTATTGGTGGCCAGTTGCGATATTCAAAAGGGCGGTTAAAGCAGGTGGCGAAAACTAATACGGTTCTGGAGAGCTAATGTGATTGGTCGAATTACTGGCATTTTGTTGGAAAAGCAGGCTCCAGAGCTGCTGATTGATGTTCAGGGGGTGGGTTATGAAGTGCAGGTTTCTTTAACCACGTATTTTGATCTGCCGGGCTGTGGAGAAACGGTCACTCTGCACACTCACTTTGTGGTGCGGGAAGATGCACAACTGTTATTTGGCTTTGCCCATCAGAGTGAACGAGAGTTATTTCGAACTTTGATTAAAATCAGTGGTGTCGGCCCCAAAATGGCATTGGCCATTCTTTCGGGTATGACGGCATGGGATTTTGTCCGGTGTGTACACGACAACGATACAGCAACATTGGTAAAACTACCGGGTGTAGGTAAGAAAACGGCTGAGCGATTGATTGTTGAAGTACGAGATAAGCTGGAGTCTTTTTCAGACAGCTTTGGTAAAGGTCATGAGACTGGTGCAGATGGATCGCCTGAATTGCCGTTATCAAGTAAACAGTCGGATACCATTGCCGAAGCAGAAAGCGCTTTAATTGCCTTAGGTTATAAACCTCAGGAAGCCGCTCGTATGGTGAACGCTGTGGTCTCTGATGATGGATATGATGCACAAACAAGTGAAGAGTTGATTAGGCTTTCACTTAAGAGCATGGCAAAAGCTTAATCACCTACTAGAGATATAGTTTCTCCATCGAGATATAATCGCGCCATGATAGAAACCGACCGTCTCATATCCCCTGAAGCTGACCTTCAAGAAGATCGTTTTGACCGAGCGATACGTCCTCTCAGCCTTGAAGATTATGTGGGGCAGCAAGCCGTTCGTGAGCAAATGGAAATTTTTATTGGTGCGGCACGCAAGCGCCAAGAGCCGTTGGATCATACCCTGGTTTTTGGGCCACCAGGCCTTGGTAAAACAACGCTGGCGCACATTATTGCCAATGAAATGGGTGTTGGCCTAAAAACAACATCTGGTCCTGTACTTGAAAAAGCTGGCGATTTGGCTGCGTTGATGACCAACCTTGAGCCGGGCGATGTGCTGTTTATTGATGAAATCCATCGTCTAAGCCCTGTGGTCGAAGAAGTGATTTATCCTGCAATGGAGGATTACCAGCTCGATATTATGATTGGCGAAGGCCCTGCTGCCCGATCTATCAAACTTGATATTCCTCCTTTTACCCTTGTGGGTGCTACCACAAGAGCGGGCTTGCTGACCTCTCCCTTGCGAGACCGCTTTGGTATTGTCCAGCGCCTTGAGTTTTATTCCGTGGATGAATTAACGTCCATTGTTTCCCGTTCCGCCCGTATTTTGGGTGTTGATATGGATGATCAGGGTGCCACGGAGGTTGCGCGCCGCTCACGTGGTACCCCTCGAATTGCCAACCGTTTACTACGGCGGGTCAGGGATTATGCGGACATTAAAGCTGATGGCACGATTACCAATGAGGTGGCAGATTTAGCACTGAATATGTTGAATGTCGATGCCAGTGGTTTTGACCATATGGATCGCCGGTTAATGCTGGCTATTATGGAGAAGTTTGATGGTGGCCCGGTCGGTGTAGATAGTGTTGCAGCAGCCATCAGTGAAGAGCGGGATACCATTGAAGATGTGCTGGAACCCTACCTGATTCAGCAGGGTTATTTACTGCGCACACCACGAGGGCGTATGGTGACGCGTTTGGCCTATGAGCATTTTGGCTTACAAAGCCCAAAGAAATTTGATGAGCAATCAGACTTAATAGAAAAATAATCAGAGTTAGCAAAAACTATCGGATCTAATGGATAAATGACGGAAGAATATTGTCTACCCATTCGCGTTTACGTAGAGGACACTGATGCGGGTGGTATCGTTTATTATGCGAATTACCTCAAATACATTGAGCGAGCCCGCACAGAATTAATTCGCACCTTGGGGTACGATAAGCCGGCACTGTTTGATGGCTTACAGTTTGTTGTTCATTCTGTGGAAATCAAATACCGCCAACCTGCTGTATTAGATGATGAAGTTCTTGCTACGGCCAAGTTAGTTAAAGTGTCACGAACATCTTTTACTATCGCTCAGAGGGTATTGCGTGGTGATGATGTATTAATTGAGGCTGAAGTTAAGGTTGCCTGTATTCACCATGAAAAGAAAAAGCCGGCAGCCATTCCTGATCATATGCTAGAGGCGTTAAAGTCGGCAGTGTAACGACCGGTTGGAATATTAAGGCGGCTAGTTCGAAGCATTAGTCAGCCGGAAGTACTTAAAAGCTAAGCTGTATTAAAAAATACACACAAAAATAGGGGAGCAAACTGGTGACTGAACAATTGTCTCTTTGGAGTTTGATTGCTGATGCGACCATTTTGGTGCAATTTGTCATGCTTTTACTTTTTGTGGCCTCCATCATTTCATGGGTCATGATAGTTCAGCGGGGTTTATACCTCCGCAATGCCAGCCGTAATTTGCGTGAATTTGAAGATAATTTCTGGTCCGGTGTGGACCTAAACGAGCTTTACCACGATAGCAGTGCACAATCAGGTACTGAAGGACTGGCCAGTGTATTTAGTGCAGGATTCCGTGAATTCAATCGACTGACTCAACAAAGTAATGCTGACCCTGATGCGGTTATGGAAGGGACTGAGCGATCCATGCGTGTTGCACTGTCTCGTGAAGAAGAGAAGCTCAACAGAAATCTACCATTCCTTGCCAGTGTTGCGTCGGTCAGCCCTTATATAGGCCTGTTTGGTACGGTCTGGGGCATTATGAATGCCTTTCGTGGGTTGGCGAATGTTCAGCAGGCAACATTGGCGACAGTTGCTCCGGGTATTTCAGAGGCTTTGATTGCTACAGCTATGGGGCTATTTGCAGCGATCCCAGCTGTGCTGGCGTACAACCGTTATTCTGCTTCAGCAGATACTGTGTTCAGTGGGTATGAAACCTTTGCTGAAGAGTTCTCCAGTATTTTACATCGTCGAGTTCATAGTAATTGATCAGTCGTAACCAACAAGCAGATAGCAATAGCAAACAGCAATTAGCGAATAGCAGCCCACGATGAAATACAAAAAGCATAAGCGCAAACTGGTTGCCGAAATCAATGTAGTGCCTTACATCGATGTTATGTTGGTGTTGCTAATTGTGTTTATGGTGACAGCACCCTTGTTAATGCAGGGGGTGAAAGTAGAGCTGCCCCAGGCACCTTCTGCTCCGCTGGATGATAAAGATAAGGAACCGTTAATCGTCTCAGTAAAATCGGACGGCTCTTATTATTTGGATATTGGTAACGGAAAAAATGTGCAAGAAGCATTGCCCTCAATCATTGAAAAAGTAGCGAAGGTGTTGAGGCAGCAGCCTAAAACACCAGTGTTGGTATGGGGTGATGCGAGAGTAGATTACGGTGTGGTGGTGAAGCTGATGAGTGACTTACAGAATGCGGGAGCACCCAGTGTAGGCTTAGTAACCGAACCGCCAGGAAAAAAGTAGGCCTTTGCTGTCGTGTTAGCGAACAGGTTTGTTTCATTCAGCATCGCCATATTGGTCAGTCTTGCGTTACATGGTTTCGTCATTTATTTGCTGGTGAGCCATTGGGGGCCAGAGAAAAGTTTAAGGAAAGCCGCTCCACCTAAATATGTGCAGGCAAAGCTGGTGCAGCTTGAGGAAAAGGCCAAGGCTAAGCCAAAAGTTAAGCCCAAACCCAAAGTTAAACCGAAGCCAAAACCAAAGGCTAAACCGAAACCCAAGGTTAAACCCAAGCCGAAAGCTAAACCCAAGCCCAAACCAAAGGCTAAGCCGAAACCGAAGCCAAAGCCCGAACCAAAATCAGAGCCAGACAATCAGAAAATGCAGCAGGATTTAGCCAGTGCACTGGCGGCCGAAGAGGAGTTTTTGGCGGCGGAGAATGATGAGCAGTTAGCAAGTAGTTATTCGGCTTATATTTTTGATCGGGTGGCGGGGAATTGGAATCGCCCACCGAGTGCTCGACGGGGAATGGAAGTAGAATTATCCATCCAGTTGGTACCAACAGGGCAGGTGATTAGTGTGGCGATTGTAAAGTCCAGTGGCAATGCTGCATTTGACCGCTCTGCGGAACAGGCGGTTCATAAAGCCGGGCGGTTTGAAAAGTTAAAGGAATTGCCTCCCAGGGTGTTTGAGCAATATTTTAGACAATTACGTTTGGTCTTCAGACCAGAAGATTTGAGGTTGTAACACGTGAGAAAGTTCGGGATTGTTAGTGTTTGTCAGCTGGCGGTGTTTTCACTGTTAATGACAATGTTTTCAGTGTCAGCATTTGCAGAGCTGACTATTGAAATTACCCAGGGTGTTGATAATCCGACTCGTATTGGTATTGCTCCGATTACCCGTGATGGAAAATCATTACCTGAAGATGTCAGCAAAATTGTCTCCGCTGATTTACAGCGAAGTGGTTTATTTCGCCCCATTCCCCGCAGGGATATGTTGTCGTTCCCGTCAACGGCCAAAGAGGTTTACTACCGTGACTGGCGAATTTTGGGTGCTGAATATCTAGTGGTTGGAAAAACCACACATCGAGGTGGTATCTATCAAATCACCTTTAGCCTCTTGGAAGTCCATAGTGCCAAAGTAGTCTTCACTAAGGTAGTGAAGGGTTCAAATACACAACTTCGTGACTTGGCTCATTATATTAGTGATGAGGTTTATCTGGCTATTATCGGAATCCCCGGGGCTTTTTCCACGCGTGTAGCCTACGTGACCGCGGTGCCCTTTAACGGAAAAATGAGATTTCGCTTGATGGTGTCTGATGTCGATGGTGCTCGTGAGCGCCTGATGTTGGAATCCAAAGAGCCTATTATGTCTCCCGCCTGGTCTCCGGATGCAAAGCAATTAGTTTATGTCTCATTTGAAACAGGTCGGCCTGCAATTTTTAAGCAAGATTTGGCGACGGCAAAGCGAGAGCAATTAACAAATTTCAGAGGATTAAATGGCGCGCCTTCATGGTCGCCAGATGGTCGTCAGTTAGCGTTGGTGCTTTCTAAAGATGGTAATCCTGAGATTTACACCTTTGATTTACAAAGCCGACGTTTTATC
>JALQUJ010000107.1 GCA_023263825.1 Porticoccus sp. | reverse complement strand
GTTAGCAGAATCTTTTGGGCTAGATAAGCCAACTGGAGCATTGGTTGCTCAAGTTGAACCTAATAGCCCAGCAGATAAAGCAGGACTTGAGCCTGGTGATATTGTGTTAAGCCTAAATGGCGAAAAGATTATTGATTCAGGTGATCTGCCACATGTGGTGGGATTGTCGGCTCCTGAAGATAAGATAAAAGCGGTATTAATCCATAAAGGAAAGAAAAAGACACTTAATATTGTTGTTGGCGCCTTGCCAACTCTAGAACCTAAAGCTAAATCCTTGATAAAGCCTGATGTATTGGGTCTTATTATTGCTGAGATAGAAGATGATGGAATGGGATCTTGGCGCACGGGTGTGTTAATTGTCGAGGTCTTCCCAGGTTCAGTTGCAAGTAAAGCGGGTTTGGTCAAAGGTGATGTCGTCATGCAATTGGGTTACCACAGTATTGATAGTTCAAGTGATTATTTTGAAGCAATTAAAAGGTTACCTAAAGGTGAACCTGTGGCAATAAGATTGATTAGGCAGGGGCGTTCTATTTTTAAAAGTATTGAAGTTGAATAATTGTGGTGAATTGCTTGGCTTAAATGCTTCTAAGGTATCTTGGGTAGGCAAGGGTTTTAATAAAACAAAGATTATAAAGAAATCGCCTAGTTTAGGTGCCTTTAAAGCAGAAACTGCTAATGATGGTTTCTCTACAGTTGCTCTGTCAGTTCTGCTACAGGTTTCATGGCGTCTGTGGGGCAAATAGGCTAGACTGCACGCCCTAATGCTAACCCACGTGTCGTGGTTGACAATCGACCTCTGACAACTATTTGAAGACAACCAAATTTGAAGCCTGTGTCTGATTTAAGCCATATCCGAAATTTTTCAATTATTGCCCACATTGACCACGGAAAATCCACCATCGCCGACCGTTTTATTCAGGTTTGCGGGGGGCTTTCTGAACGAGAAATGGCCGCTCAAGTGCTCGATTCTATGGATATCGAGCGTGAGCGTGGCATTACTATCAAAGCCCAAAGTGTTACCTTGGATTACACGGCGAAAGATGGCCGTACTTATCAGCTCAACTTTATTGATACCCCTGGCCATGTTGATTTCTCCTACGAAGTTTCTCGGTCTCTAGCTGCTTGTGAAGGCGCTTTATTGGTTGTGGATGCTGGCCAAGGTGTAGAAGCACAGTCTGTTGCCAATTGTTACACCGCTATTGCACAGGGGCTAGAAGTGATTCCTGTCCTTAATAAGATGGATTTACCCCAGGCTGAGCCTGAACGTGTCATCGAAGAAATAGAAGATATTATTGGTATTGATGCCCATGATGCTGTTCGCTGTAGTGCTAAAACAGGGATTGGTATCGAAGATATTCTTGAGCAGTTAGTTTCTGCTATTCCTCCGCCAGAAGGTGATATTGATGCACCGTTACAAGCACTTATTATCGACTCTTGGTTTGATAATTATTTAGGTGTGGTATCTCTGGTACGGGTTACCCAGGGAACATTGAAGGCTAAAGATAAAATCCTCGCAAAGTCTATAGGTAAAGGCCATGTTATCGATAATGTGGGCGTGTTTACTCCAAAAAGGAAAGATACAGGCGTATTAAAAGCCGGAGAAGTGGGCTTTGTTGTTGCTGGTATTAAAGATATTCACGGTTCGCCAGTAGGTGATACTTTCACCCATGCCAGCACACAGGATGTAGCGGCATTACCGGGCTTTCAAAAAGTTAAGCCCCAGGTTTATGCCGGTATGTTTCCTGTCAGTTCCGATGATTTCGAAGACTTCCGTGAAGCATTGGCAAAATTAACGTTAAATGATGCATCGCTTTTCTATGAGCCTGAAAGTTCAGATGCACTGGGCTTTGGTTTCCGTTGTGGTTTTCTCGGTATGCTGCATATGGAAATCATCCAGGAGCGATTAGAGCGGGAATACGATTTAGACCTCATCACCACAGCACCTACAGTTGTTTATGAAATTCTAAAATCTGATGGCGATGTTATTCATATTTCCAATCCATCAGATTTGCCTGATCTATCCTATGTTGATGAGATGCGAGAGCCTTTGTGTGAGGCTAACATTCTCGTACCTAAAGATTATGTGGGTAATGTGATTACGCTTTGTGTTGAAAAGAGAGGTATTCAGAAGGACATGCAATTTGTCGGTGGGCAAGTATCGTTAACCTACGAGCTTCCCATGAGTGAAGTGGTGATGGATTTCTTTGATCGGTTAAAGTCTGTAAGCCGCGGCTTTGCTTCCCTGGATTATAGTTTTATTCGGTTTCAAGCTGCCCCGTTGGTTCGGTTGGATGTCTTGATCAATGGCGATAAAGTAGATGCCCTCGCCTTGATCATTCACCGAGATCATTCCCAGTCAAAGGGCCGCCTGCTGACTGAAAAAATGAAGGAGCTGATACCACGACAAATGTTTGATGTTGCCATTCAGGCTGCTATTGGTGGACACGTAATAGCCAGAACGACAGTAAAAGCACTGCGCAAAAATGTTACTGCAAAATGCTATGGTGGCGATGTATCTCGCAAGAAAAAGCTACTACAGAAGCAGAAAGAAGGTAAAAAGCGTATGAAACAGGTGGGTAATGTTGAAATTCCCCAGGAAGCATTTCTTGCTGTTTTAAAAACTGACAACTAATAAGAAACACTTTCTAAGTAGATAACTGGAATCGTTGAATGGATATTAATTTTCCTTTGATATTACTGATATTAGTTATTATCAGTGGCATTGTTTGGTTTTTGGATAGATTGCTTTTATCAAAAAAGCGGGGTGATGATGAGCCAACCCCTGGCTGGATTGAATACAGTGGTTCTTTTTTTCCAGTATTGTTGATTGTTTTTATTCTGCGTTCTTTTCTTTATGAGCCTTTTCAGATCCCTTCGGGTTCAATGATCCCCACCCTTGAAGTGGGTGACTTCATTTTGGTGAATAAATATAGCTATGGTCTAAGGTTGCCTGTCTCACGAACAAAAGTGATTGATATTGGTCAGCCGGAACGTGGGGATGTGATGGTCTTTTTCCCACCCAATGATGATCGTTACTTTATAAAGCGTGTGCTTGGTTTGCCGGGTGACGAAATAAAGATCATTGATAACTTAGTATTTGTTAATGGCGAAAAAGCTGAACAAACAAAGCCTATGAAAGTAGAAGAAGACCCTCGATTTGTTGTGGCTACGGAAAACCTTACTGGTGTGAATCATAGTATTCAAAAGGGCGTTATTTCTGGACGGCTTGGACGTGATTTCTCAATAAAAGTACCTGGTGGTCACTACTTTATGGTGGGTGATAACCGCGACAATAGTAGTGATAGCAGAGTGTGGGGCCCTGTCCCCGAGCAGAATATTGTAGGCAAAGCAGTGGCTGTCTGGATGCATTGGGAATCATTGCCAAACTTGCCGAGTTTCGATCGAATAGGCAAAATTCAATAATAAAGGTTATTAAACACACAAAGAAAACTTAGAGGAAGAGCCGTTATGACACATAGAAAGCAGCAAGGGATATCAATGCTCGGTGGATTGATTTTATTGGCTGTAGTCGGGTTTTTTCCAACGGCAATTTTTAAAGTAGGTCCGTTATATCTGGATAATTCATTTGTAAAAGCTGCTGTTTCCTCCCTGCAAAATGAGGATGTGTAAGGTATGACGGATAAAGACATCAGGCGAAAGCTTGGTGCACAATTTGATATGAACAATGTTCGTGATATTGATCGAAAGTTGATTAAAGTGACTCGTGAAAAGACTAGAACAGTTGTCACTCTCGATTATGAAAAAAATAGTAAATTTTATGGGCAATGTTGATGTTGTTGTAATGTTTAGCAATACCTACGACAGTAGTACCGGCGGAAAGTAAGCTAGAGCTCCTTTATTTAATGTTTGAACAAGTCGCCGCTGTTAATTGGGCGGTACTATAAATAAGCCAACCTAATATAGATATAACATAGGCAAGTAGACTATTTCGTGAATATATCTAAGCAACGTTTTTTGAATCGTATAGGTTATTCATTTAATGACCCAAACCTTCTTGAATTAGCTTTAACCCATAGAAGTTGTGGCGCTCAAAATAATGAGCGTCTTGAATTTCTAGGTGATGCTGCACTTAATTTTATTATTGGCCATGCCATTTATAAGCGTTTGCCTGATAGTAAGGAAGGCGAACTCAGCCGCTATCGAGCAAATTTAGTAAAAGGTGTCACCCTGACTGAAATAGCTAACGAGCTTATGCTCGGAGAACACCTGCATTTAGGTGGGGGAGAAATGAAAAGTGGTGGGCACCGCCGGGCCTCAATTCTTGCTGATACTGTGGAAGCTATTATTGGCGCCATTTATCTTGATGGAGGAATGGAAGCTTGTGAATGTTTCGTACGTAAGTTGTTTGATTCAAGGCTAGATAGCCTGGGGAAAACGGCATTAAAAGATTCTAAAACTGAATTACAGGAAGTGATGCAAGCCCGTGGTTACGATTTGCCAAAATATAAAGTAGTTGAAGTCTCTGGCGAAGCACACAATCAACTATTTACCGTTG
>JALQUJ010000090.1 GCA_023263825.1 Porticoccus sp. | reverse complement strand
TAGATAATGTTGTAACAAATAGATTATATGCAGATTCAAATAGCGCAGAAAGTACAGGCTCTGATGTGGATTTTGTATCAAATGGTATAAAAATAAGAAGTAGCTCAAATGGTATAAACACAGAAGGTGCAAAATATATCGTTATGGCTTTTGCTGAGGCACCTCTAGTAAGTACAAATAATGTTCCGGCTACTGCTAGATAGGAGAATTAATGAACATAATTAATAAAATTAAAAACTTCTTTTTTCCAAAACCTTTAGTATTAACTAACGAAGTTAAAAAATTAGATTTAAAAGGTATAGAAAAAAAGACAAAAGCTGAGTTAGAAAAACTTGGTAGAAAAATCGGTGTCGAATTAGACAAACGATTAACAAAGACAAAATTGATTTCTGAAATCGGATAAGCAAAAGTAGTAGAAGCACCAAAACTATCTGTTGTGTAATTTGAGATATTAGCTTCGTCATAATCCAGCTTCTTAGCAAACACGGCGAAGCCTGCACTCACACCATCTTTAGTAAAATAAGGATTTGTGTAATTCAAGGATAAATTAGTTTGAAAGCCACTTTGATTAAGCCCCAAAGATAACCTGTTACCTGTACCCAAGAAATTACTTTCAGATATATTGGCGCCTAAAACCACACCATAGGTCTGAGCTAAACCAAAACTTGCTCCTACACTACCCGAAGGCTGCTCTTCTACAGAGTAAATCACATCAACCTGGTCATTAACACCGGGAACTGGTCTGGTTTCTAATTCAACTTCTTTAAAAAACCCTGTTCGTTCCAAACGTATTTTAGAATATTCAATTTTTGAGTTAGAAGCAGAAGCCCCCTCCATCTGGCGCATTTCTCGGCGCAATACTTCGTCCATAGTTTTTGTATTGCCACGAAACTCAATTCGTCTCACATAAGCACGATTACCAGGATCAATAAAAAAGACTATTTTGGTAGTTTGATCTTCCTCACTAATCTCAGGAACACCTTTCACTTCAGCAAAAGTGTAGCCCTCATTTCCCAAACGATTAGCTATTAACTCTGAACTCCGGGTCATCGATACCTGAGAGAAGGTTTCATCTTCCTTCTGAATAATCAAGCTACGTATTTCACTTTCTGAAAGAATGGGGTTACCAGCCAGCTCAATTTTACTAACTGTAAAAATATCTCCTTCCGTAATATTGATCGTAACAAACACAGACTCTCGATCTGGGCTAATCGATACCTGTGTCGAATCTACAGAAAATTTAAGATATCCCCTATCCAAATACCAGGATTCAAGCCTTTCAAGGTCACCCGATAGTTTTTCCCGGGCATATTTGTCATCATTGGTATAAAAAGAGAGCAAGCCTGTCGTCTTTAACTCAAACAGCGATATTAATGTATCTTCATCAAAAGCTTTATTGCCCACTATATTGATATGAGAAATCGCAGCAACATCACCTTCATCCACCTTGATATTGACTAATACCCGATTACGAGGCAACTCTTCTGCTTCTGTCTTTATGTTGGCACCATATCGCCCTTGGCCCACATATTGGCGTTCAAGCTCCCGGCTCATTCCTTCAAGAACAGCCTGACGGAAAATTTGACCTTCTGCTAAACCGTTATCCCGAAGAGACTTGATTAAATCTTCAGTAGGGATAGCAGTATTCCCTTCAATGGTAATTTCAGCAATGGCTGGCCTCTCCACAACATCAATAATCAACACACCACCATCACGGGAAATACTGATGTTGTCAAAATAACCGGTACGAAATAGTGTACGTGTGGTGCGGCGTATAGTGTCAGCATCGACTAAATCACCAATGCTTAGAGGCATAGCCGCAAATACTGTTCCAGAAGAAACCCTTTGCAGGCCATCTATCCTGATATCTTCAACCTGAAACACTTCCGCTCTGACAGCAGTAGAAAGCAGTACTAGGCAAAGTAGTAAATATAAGTGTCTCATCTGGTATTAATTTTCTCTTGATTTATTTTGTGACAGATAAAGCAGAACTATTAACAAACAGTCATCGCCTATTAGGCACTACAACCGCATTACATCATTGTATAAAGCCAATAACATCAGTCCAATGATTAAAAACGTCCCTACTTTGAATCCCGCCATCTGAACTTTTTCAGATACAGGAGAACCTTTTATCACTTCAACGATGTAATACATCAAATGACCACCGTCCAAAACGGGAACTGGTAGCAAATTTAAAATACCCAGGCTGACACTCAGGAATGCCAGAAAACCCAAGTATGCAGTCAACCCGTATTGAGCCGATGCGCCCGCCACTTTAGCAATGGTAATGGGTCCACTCAAGTGTTTTGCTGAAATCAGTCCTACCAGCATCTTTTTAACTGAATCCAGAATCAAAATAGAGGTATTCCAAGTCTGATTTACCGCTTGAGTTGCAGCACCCAAAAGGGTGTACTCAACCTCATGTATCATATGTTCCGGCCATTCAGGAATTTTTACTGTCATTCCTACCTGCCCTACTTTAGAGCCATCACTCTCTACAATTTGTTTTGGCCTAATAGTGGTTTCATAAAACACACCATTCCTCTCATATTCGATATTGATCACTTCACTCGGTCTAGCACGGACATACTCAACCCAAACTGTCCAATCAGGCATGGGAATACCATTGGCTTTTGTAATCACATCTCCCGACATTAAACCCGCCACTTCAGCAGGGTCGCCCTCAACTACCTCATTCGCCACGGGCAAAATTTTTGGTGTTTTAAGCACCAAACCAATACCCCCAATGGGGTCTGGCTGATCAGTATCGGACAACCAGCCCTTCAACTGGCCTTGATACTCATAAACAGAAGAATCTCCTGGCTCTTTGACGCTGAAAAAGATAGGGCCAGATTCACCTATACGTCGCACTAACTGCTCATTAAGCACCTGCCATGTGGGCGTTGGGTTCCCATCTACTGCAACAATAATCTGCCCAGACTTTAAGCCAGCCTTTTCAGCCACGGAGCCTGGATCGAACGATTCAATAATAGGAACAACACCAGTGACACCTTGAAGGAAAATAACCCAATATAAAATAATAGCGAGAACAAAGTTTGCCAACGGTCCGGCAGCTACAACAGCCATACGCTGCCAGACAGATTTTTGAGTGAAGGCGTAAGGAAGATCTTCCTCTGAAACATTATCTTCACGCTCATCAACCATTTTAACGTAGCCGCCGAGTGGTAATGCTGAAACAACAAATTCAGTCTGCTTTTTATCTTTCCAACGCAATAATGGGGCCCCAAACCCTACAGAAAAACGCAAGACTTTTATGCCACAACGACGTGCTACCCAAAAGTGGCCAAACTCGTGAATAGTGACCAACACTCCCAAAGCCACTAATGTATAAAAAATTGTCTGTAATAATTCCACTAGTGCTCCTAAAAAGCATTACTAATCAGTATTTCAAAAAAAGCACCCTAAACAATCTTACTAATCCAGGCTTAAGCTATCGCTGGAATTAGATCCCGAGCCTGCTCACGCGCCTGCTGGTCGCAGAGTTGGACAGCTTCAAGGGTCGACAGTTCAGTGTTCTCAGCTTGATTTAACACCGTCGAGACAATCTCTGCTATTTGTGTAAAACCAATTTGGCCACGTAGAAAGGCGTCTACTGCAACTTCATTAGCAGCATTTAAAGCTGTCGGTGCACTACCACCTATTTCTGCCGCCCGCATTGCTAATGCCAAACAAGGAAACCGTTCTAAGTTAGGTGCCTCAAAATCTAGTCGTGCTGCTGAAACAATATCAAGGCTACTAACACCTGAATCAATTCGTTCTGGCCATGCCATGGCATGGGCAATGGGGGTCCGCATATCGGGTTTACCCAGTTGCGCTAAAACAGAGCCATCGATGTATTCCACCATTGAATGAATAATACTTTGAGGGTGAATAACGACTTCCACCTCATCTGGAGTAACACCAAATAACCAACAAGCCTCGATGAGCTCCAGCCCCTTATTCATCATTGTCGCAGAATCTACCGATATCTTTTGTCCCATGTCCCAATTAGGGTGGGCACAGGCTTGCTTGGGCGTCACCGAAGAAAGCGCGTCCAAGGCTATTGTTCTGAATGGCCCCCCAGATGCAGTCAGAAGGATTTTACGAACACCACCCCTGTTTTCTATCCCATAATCTGATGGTAAGCACTGAAAAATTGCATTGTGTTCACTATCAATAGGCAACAGGGTCGCCCCACCCTCTTTCACAGCTCTCATAAATAAAGGACCAGCCATCACAAGAGCTTCTTTATTTGCAAGCAGCACTCGCTTTCCCGCTTGTGCTGCCTCTAAAGTTGGCAGTAATCCAGCGGCCCCAACAATAGCAGCCATTACAGTATCGACTTCAGCTCTAGAGGCAACACAAGATAGTCCGTCAGCACCTGACAAGACTTCTGTATTTGGGCAATCTATAGACAACAATTGTTTTAACTCTTCGAACTTGGAACTATCAGAAACAACGGCGTAACGGGGATTGAACTTACGACATTGCTCAGCAAGCTCAACTATTTTTGAGTGACAAGTAAGAGCAAAAATGACATAACGTTCAGGGTGGCGAGCAGCTACATCTAAGGTACTAAGACCAATAGAACCTGTTGCACCAAGAATTGTAAGTGTCTGCATAACCTAAACTACTGCCAAAAATTCAATATGAAAATTTATAATTATTATCTTTCTAACTGGTTTTAACGCTATCAGTGTTGATCTACTAAATCACCTAAAACGTCGCCTGCAACGGTAACAGCCTATTTTTACAACTGAAACCCACTATACAGATACACCAATGTAAACACAGGCAAGGCTGCTGTCAGGCTATCCAAGCGGTCCAAAATACCGCCATGACCAGGCAAAATATTACCACTATCTTTAATGCCACGATGTCGTTTGACCATGCTCTCCAGCAAGTCACCTAACACCGAAGCCAATACCGTTATCATGACCAGGCCCAACAACATAGGCCACTGATCAACATTCAATGCTAACAACAACAAAGCAACAAAAATCAAATTTGCTACCACTCCACCCACTAACCCTTCCCAGGTTTTTTTTGGACTCACGTTGGTGGCCAGTTTGTGCTTACCAAATGCGCGCCCAGAAAAGTAAGCGCCTATATCGGCAAAAGCCGCAATTAAAACTACTATCATAATCAGCCATTCACCCTGATGAGCGTGAATCAGTATTACCATTGCCAACCAGGCTGGCATTAGCACTAAATAACCCATCAGCCCTCTTACCCAGCGGCTCCCCCAAAGGAGTGCACTACTGGGATAACCCTGCACCCAAAGTAATGCAATTGCCCACCAAGGGGCCAACCAGGCCATTAGGGTTTTACCCGCTGCTAAGTCTAATGAACTGGATTCAGACAGGCCTAACATATAGCCAGAAGCTATCAATAATAGAGCCAAACCTAGAGCATAAATTAATCGTACTAACCTATGAGAAAAACCAGCAAGATTCGACCATTCCCAAGCAGCATATACAACAACCACTGCTGTCATGAGTGAAAAGCTGTAAGGACTCGAAAAAAATAAGGCAGAAAAGAAAACTGCCGCTATAGCAATGGCAGTAACCACACGTTGTTTAAGCACGTTTTATTCCTGCATTTGCACTCGAGTCTTTCAATAACTCATCACGAGCACCAAACCTGCGTTGACGCTGCTGATAATTACGAATGGCCATATCAAAAGCAACACCATCAAAATCGGGCCAGTAACAGTCAGCAAAATAAAACTCGGTATAAGCCATGTGCCATAGTAAAAAATTACTGATTCTTTGTTCGCCAGCCGTACGAATACAGAGATCTGGTGGTGGCAGGTCAGGCATGCGCATGTTCTGTTGCATGCTCTCTTCAGTAATATCTTCTGGACGAATTCTTCCACGCTGAACCTGTCGGGCTAATTCCCTGGCAGCATCTGTGATTTCCCAACGACCACCGTAGTCGATGGCTAAAACCAATGTTCTGATACCTTTGGCAGTAGCAGATTCAGTTTCATCAATTAGCTTATTAAGACGAGCACTAAAATGATCACGACGACCGATAACTCGTAAACTAACGCTACGCTCTTTTAGCTGTTTTACCTCTTTTTTTAGGTATGAAGCCAACAATGACATCAACGCCCTAACTTCTGATTCAGGGCGATTCCAATTTTCACTACTGAAGGCAAATAATGTTAAAACATCAATGTCATACTTCTCACTGGCATCGAGTACATCACGTACCCGTTCGATCCCAGCTTCATGACCCGCAGTACCTGACAGGCCTCGTTGTTTTGCCCACCGGTTATTGCCATCCATAATAATAGCTACATGACGCAATGGATGTGCTATAGATGATACGTTTGATTGCGTATTCATGGGTAAGATTTCAATCCTTGAAATATGGACTAAATTTCCATCAAATCGACTTCTTTAGCAGCTAATGCTTCGTCGACTTGCTTAATGTACTTGTCCGTAATTTTTTGTATTTCATCCTGGGCCTTGTGATCTTCATCTTCAGTAATCTCTTTTTCCTTGAGAAGCTCTTTAACATCAGATAGAACATCGCGGCGAATATTACGTATAGAAATTCGTGCCGTTTCTGCTTCAGATCTCGCTTGCTTAATAAAGCCCTTGCGCGTTTCCTCAGTCAATGCTGGCATTGGTATACGTATCAGCTCTCCAGAAGTTGCGGGATTCAGCCCCAGATCTGATTTAAGGATAGCTTTTTCAACTTCCGGCACTAATGTTTTCTCCCACACAGAAACAGATAGTGTTCGTGCATCCAACACAGAAACATTTCCTACCTGACTCAGTGGTGTATCAACGCCATAGTAAGATACTGTTAAACCATCCAATAAGCTTGGGTGCGCACGACCTGTACGAATTTTGTTAAAAGCATGGGACAGAGCCTCAACACTTTTAGCCATACGTTCGCCTGCATCCTGTTTTAACTCATTAATCATTGTTATTTTCCTCGATCAACACAGCTTTCCTCGACCAAAACTATTTTTCTTGATCAAAATGGCTTTCCTCAATCAAAGTACCTTCTTCTCCACCAACAACAATATTTAACAGCGCTCCAGGCTTCGACATACGAAATACACGTAGCGGCATTTCATGCTCACGGCAGAGACAAATGGCCGTTAAGTCCATAACGCCAAGCCTTTTTTCCAGGGCTTCATCGTAGGTCAAATGAGAATAGATTGTAGCATTGGGATCTTTCATTGGATCGGAGGAATAAACGCCATCAACCTTGGTTGCCTTCAGAACTAGTTCTGCATCAATTTCAATGCCTCTCAAGCATGCGGCTGAATCCGTGGTAAAAAAAGGATTACCAGTCCCGGCAGAGAAAATCACGACATCCCCTCTATCCAAATGGCGCATGGCTTTACGGCGGTCGTAATGCTCGACCACACCGCTCATCGGTATAGCTGACATTACTCTGGCTGAAATATTGTTCCGATCCAGAGCATCACGCATAGCCAGACCATTCATCATAGTGGCCAACATACCCATATGATCACCAGTAACTCGCTCCATGCCGGCTTCATTTAATGCGGCTCCCCGAAACAGGTTACCACCACCAATCACCAAACCTACCTGAACACCAATACCAACAAGCTGACCAATTTCAAGAGCCATTCGATCAAGAACTTTTGGATCAATGCCAAACCCCTCTTCCCCCATCAGCTCTTCACCACTCAACTTGAGTAGTATGCGCTTGTATTTTTTATCACCAGTGGCGGGCATATTATTTCTCCGGGATTTTTTTATTCTAAGCTACAAACATGGCTCATTTATATAAGCCACATTTATGAATAAACATGCTTTTTACTAAATTTTTTCGGGGCGAAATAACAACGGGGACCTAAGCCCCAGTTTTCAAATTAGCTCGCAGCGCCAACTTGGGCTGCCACTTCCGCAGCAAAATCTACTTCCTCTTTTTCAATACCCTCGCCCACTTCAAAGCGTGTGAATGACTGAACATCACCACCGGCATCTTTTACCAGCTTACCTACCTTCACCTCAGGATCTTTAACAAAAGGCTGGTTAACCAGGCTAGCTTCAGATAAGAACTTGTTGATACGACCGGAAATCATTTTCTCAATAATTTCTTCAGGCTTACCACTCTCGCGTGCCTGGGCAACAAAGATTTCTTTTTCTTTCGCCACAACTTCTTCAGGCATATCTTCTGGTTTTACCACTTGAGGGTTTACCGCAGCAACATGCATAGCAACATCTTTAGCCACTTCTGCATCGCCACCCGTGAGCGCAGCTAAAACACTAATGCGGTTGTTGCTGTGAACATAAGCAGCAACGACAGGCGCTTCCACAAGCTCAACACGGCGAACATTGATATTTTCTCCAATTTTCTGAACTAATGCCTGACGTGCATCTTCCATACTAGCGGCCAATGCAGCAGCATCGGTTTGCTTTTCAGCAAATGCCTTATCAGCAACCTGACTAACAAATGCCAGAAAACCATCATCACGAGCAACGAAGTCAGTTTCACTGTTCACTTCAACCATCACACCATAACTGTTGTCGTCTGCGACTTTAACTGCCACAACACCTTCAGCCGCTGTACGACCTGCTTTCTTAGCAGCCTTCATACCACTTGATTTACGCAAGTCATCAATGGCTTTATCTATATTGCCATCAGCTTCAACCAGTGCTTTTTTACATTCCATCATTCCGAGGCCAGTGCGCTCGCGCAGTTCTTTAACCATAGATGCAGAAATTGCTGCCATCTGTCGATTCCTCTCAGTCTTTTTACTTGGAAAAAAGGGGGCATAGCCCCCTTTAAATAATCATTCCTGCAGTGTTCGCTACTTATTCAGCAGCAGCTTCTGCATCTGTGTTATCACTTTCTTCAGTTACTTCAGCATCTGTCACCTCAACAAATTCGTCTTTGCTAGTAACATTGCTTGACTCAGCCTTTCCTTCCAAAATGGCATCGGCAATCGCTGTTGTATACAACTTGATGGCTCTAATCGCATCATCATTACCAGGAATAACATAATCAACGCCATCAGGATTACTGTTAGTATCAACGATACCAATAACGGGAATACCCAGCTTGTTGGCTTCCTGAATAGCAATACGTTCATGATCAACGTCAATCACAAACAACATATCGGGCAAACCACCCATATCTTTAATACCACCAATAGAACGATCAAGCTTTTCCATCAGGCGGGTACGCATCAGGGCTTCTTTCTTAGTCAGCTTCTCGAAAGTACCATCCTGGCTTTGCGCTTCCAATTCACGGTAACGACGGATAGAAGCACGAATAGTCTTGTAGTTTGTGAGCATTCCACCTAACCAGCGGTTGCTGACAAAAGGCATACCTGAACGCTCAGCTTGCTCAGCAATCACTTTCTGTGCAGCACGCTTAGTACCAACCAACAGAACTTTATTGCCATTTGCTGCAACCTGACGAACAATTTCAAGTGCCTCATTGAATGCTGGAACAGTGTTTTCCAGATTCAGGATATGAATTTTATTACGAGCACCAAAAATGAATTTATCCATTTTTGGGTTCCAAAAGCGGGTCTGGTGACCGAAATGAACACCAGCCTGCAACATGTCACGCATGCTTACAGTAGCCATATTAGTTTCCTTTAATTAGGGTTAAACCTCCACATATCCCACTGATCAACCCGTAATACAGGCACCCAGAACAAGTGTGTCGATATGTGTGTGTCGTTAGATTTCAATAAACTTTCAATTTACCCCGGGCACATTGGCTCGAAGCGGTGCGCTTTATACCATAAAACCCATTTTTTTAGAAGAAAAAACAACTGAAATAACATGGTGACTTAATACGACCAATAACTATCTATAATAATAATCCGTTACAATTATCGGCTATAATGGCGCGCTTTATACTTTACACCCCGGAATAACCCTATGGCTGTTCATCTCAAAAATGCTGATGAGCTCGAAAAAATGCGTGTTGCTGGCAGGCTTGCGGCAGAAGTTCTTGAAATGATAGAACCCTATGTCAAAGCTGGAATCAGTACTGCCGAGCTAGACAGGATATGCCACGACCATATCGTCAACGTACAAAAAGCCATCCCTGCGCCTCTTAACTATCACGGTTTCCCTAAATCTATATGCGCCTCCGCGAATAATGTGGTCTGCCATGGCATTCCCTCAACTAAAAAAATTCTTAAAAGTGGCGATATTGTCAACCTTGATATTACCGTGATAAAAGATGGTTTTTTTGGTGATACCAGCAAAATGTTTTGTATTGGCAATGTATCAGAGCATGCCAGTCGCTTGGTACAAGTAAGTCAAGAAAGCCTTTACAAAGCCATCAAAATTGTAAAACCTGGTGCCAAATTAGGGGATATCGGTCATGCTATCCAACAACATGCTGAAAGCAATTATTACAGTGTGGTTAGAGATTACTGTGGCCATGGTATTGGAACAGAGTTCCATCAAGCTCCTCAAGTACTGCATTTTGGACGCCCTAACACCGGGCTTGAACTTCAAGAAGGGATGACCTTTACCATTGAACCCATGTTGAATGCGGGAAAACATCAAACCAAACTAAAAAAAGATGGCTGGACAGTTGAAACACGGGATGGTCGCCTATCGGCACAATGGGAGCACACACTGGCAGTTACTGCCGATGGTGTGGAAGTTCTTACTGTACGTAATGAAGAATCTTTTTAATGACTCAAAACAAAACCTTACTCTTCTTTGATGAGCGACGCTTTCTTAAAGATCTGGAAACAGAAAATCCAATTAAAGTCTTTAAAAATGCAATCGAGGCAGCTAATTCGCACCTGAATTCCCGATTTCATGAAGGGGAACAAACCTGGAATCTCCTGGTTGAGCGCTCTGAATTCATTGATCTTATTCTTCGCCATGCCTGGAAACAGTTTAAATGGGATAAAAGCATTGCACTTCTAGCCGTTGGCGGTTATGGACGGGGTGAACTCCACCCAGAATCAGACATTGACCTCATGTTACTAATACGCCGTGGGGCACCTAAACGTTATCAACCCTCAATAGAAGGCTTTCTTACTTTTCTCTGGGATATCCAACTCAAAATCGGACACAGTGTGCGCTCCCTATCCCAATGTGTCGATGAAGCCCGCGCTGATATTACTGTTGCTACTAATCTGATAGAAACCCGTACCATTTCAGGTGACGATAAGTTACGCCAGTCTATGCTGAAAAAAACCAGCCCACGGAAAATATGGCCGTCAAAAGCATTTTTTCGTGCCAAATGGGATGAGCAAATTGAGCGCCATGATAAACATGGCAACACTGAGTACAACCTGGAACCAAACATTAAAGAAGCACCTGGTGGCTTACGCGATATCCAGATGATTACGTGGGTGGCAAAACGGCATTTTAATGTTGAATCATTAGAAGAATTGGTTGGCAATGACTTTCTAACCCCTGAGGAATATCTGCAACTAAAGCGTGGTGAGTCATTCCTTTGGAAAGTGCGCTATGGACTCCACTTGATTGCCGAACGTCCCGAAGAAAAATTGCAGTTTGACCACCAACGAAAAATAGCGGAAATGTTTGGTTACCATGATAGTGATGAACGTCTTGGTGTAGAGCAATTCATGCAGCATTACTATCAAGTCGTTCTCTCCATGCGAGAACTGAACGATGTAATGCTTCAATACCTTGATGAAGTCATTCTTCGCAAAGACAAAGTAAAGGAAACCTATGTACTTAATGAGCGCTTTCAAGTACGAGATGAGCACATAGAAACCGTAGGAGAATACATCTTTGCCAAATACCCCTCTGCCCTGTTAGAGATATTTTGCCTGTTAGGTGAAAACGAAGATATTCAAGGGATACGTGCTACCACCATTAGACAAATCAGGCAGCACCGCAAGCTCATTGACGAAGCATTTCGCAATGAACCACAGAATAAAACCATCTTTTTGCGATTGCTAAAATGCCCGCACAAGATGAGCACCCAACTTCAGCGCATGACCCGATATGGCATCCTTGGGCGCTACTTGCCAGAATTTGGAAAAATCATAGGTCAGACCCAACACGACCTCTTTCACCGCTACCCCGTGGATGCCCACACGCTACAATTAATTAAAAATATGCGTTTGTTTGATCGCCCTGAGGTAGCACAAGAATTCCCTGTTTCTTCCCATGTGTACAAAAGCCTACCGAAACCCCAGCTGGCATTTATAGCAGGACTCTATCATGATGTAGGCAAAGGGCGTGGTGGTGACCATTCCGTGCTTGGCGCAGTAGATGCCGCAGACTTTTGTAGACGACATGGATTACCCGAAGAAGAAACCAACCTGATTTCCTGGTTGGTTGAAAACCATTTATTGATGTCCAGCACTTCTCAACGGTCTGACATTTCAGACCCCGATGTCATTTATAAATTTGCAAAATTAATTGGAAATCAGCTCCGCCTTAACTACCTGCTAGTTCTTACTGTTGCCGACATTACAGCAACAAATCCATCTCTCTGGAACAGTTGGAAAGCCTCCTTAATGCGTCAGCTGTACACAGAAACAAAGCGTGCTCTACAACGTGGCCTAGAAAACCCTGTAAACAGGGATGGCTGGGTCAGAAACACCAAGACTGTAGCAATCAATCTCCTATCTGACCATCAGGTCATTGAATCGCAAGCTGAAAACATCTGGGGAAATCTGGATGACGAATTCTTCCTGAGAGAAAGCGCAGATGATATTGCCCGATACACCCAGGCAATTGCTACTCAGGGAAATACAGCTGATCCCGTTATTCTTATTAAAGATGCGGGTGTAGAAGTACCAGTAGCAACACAAATATTTATCCATACCAATGGCCTTGACAATGTTTTTCCCATCACCGCGGCTACATTGGATCAATTACAGTTAACCATTCTCGATGCAAGCCTTCACCGGGATACCCAGGAAAATACTTTTGATACATTCTACGTAGTAGATGAAAACGACAGCCCGGTTGGGCACAATGAAAAGATGCTTACTCGTATTAAAGAAACCCTTTTCAAAGCTCTAAAAAACCCCAATCAAGACACCCTGAAAGTACAAAGAAGAACACCTCGCCACCTCAAACACTTCACCATGAAAACCATTGCCCACATCAGCAATGACATAGACAAAAGTGCAACTATTCTTGAAGTGATAACACCTGATCGACCTGGTTTATTAGCACACCTTGGTCGAATTTTTATTCACTTTAGACTACGGCTTCTCAGTGCAAAAATTTCTACGCTAGGTGAACGGGTTGAAGACACATTCCATCTCGTCGACATGGATTATCAACCACTAAGCAACCCTATTTTCTGCGAACAGCTTCGGGATGCGATTTGCCGGGGGCTTGATAAACGCAATAAAGAAGACCTTGAAGGTGCACCACTTCAAACAATGAAGTTATGGCAGTAAAACCCAAACATTAAAAAACACCAATTCTATGAACCCTGATCTTGAAAGACTGCACCCCTATCCATTTGAAAAGCTGAACGCACTGAAATTGGGAGTTACTCCTCCTGAGCAACTCCCACACATTGCTCTGTCTATTGGTGAGCCAAAACATCCTGCCCCTGAATTTGTTAAGCAAGCACTAATTTCATCTCTGGATCGTTTAGAATTTTACCCACTTACAAAGGGCCTACCTGAACTAAGAGAAAGCATCTCAGAGTGGTTAACCCAGCGCTTTAAATTAAACAACATAAGCCCTGAAACCGAGATCCTTCCTGTTAATGGTACTCGTGAAGCACTGTTTTCATTTGCTCAAGCCGTTATCGAGCAATCATCAGATGCCTTGGTTCTCAGCCCCAATCCTTTTTACCAAATATATGAAGGGGCAGCACTGCTTGCAGGTGCCCAACCCCATTTTTTAAACTGTACTGTAGAAACAAACTTTGCACCTGATTTTGATGCTGTTTCAAAAGAAACTTGGGATAAGTGCCAACTTATTTACCTGTGCTCTCCCGGTAATCCTACTGGCGCTGTATTAAGCATTGAGACACTACAAAAGCTGATAAGGCTGGCAGATCAACACAACTTTATTATTGCCAGTGATGAATGTTATTCAGAAATTTATCAGGATGAAGAAAACCCACCCCCTGGTTTACTACAAGCCTGTACAGAAATGGAACGACATGATTATCACCGCTGCGTGGTTTTTCATAGTTTATCCAAGCGATCGAACCTGCCAGGCCTTCGTTCAGGTTTTGTTGCTGGAGATGCAGAATTACTTAAATCATTCCTGCGATATCGCACATATCACGGTTGTGCCATGCCGGTACCTACCCAGCTGGCCAGCATCAGTGCCTGGAAAGATGAGCACCACGTAAAAGAAAACCGTGATAAGTATCGGGAAAAATTTGAGATTTTCCAACAGATACTTGGTGAGACCCTACCCCTGGATATACCAGAAGCAGGTTTTTACCTCTGGGCTAACACCCAGCTTGCCGAAAAAGGCAGTGATGAGGATTTTGCACGAGAATTATTTGCGCAACAAAATGTAACTGTATTGCCTGGCCGCTATCTAGGTAGAAAAAGCGATGGTATAAACCCCGGAGAAAATCGAATAAGAATGGCTCTGGTTGCTCCAGTCAGAGAATGCAAAGAAGCTGCAGAACGAATCAAACAATTTATTCATTCATAAATTGTTATTGTATCTAATACAACCAACTTTATTAGTCAGTTTAAGCGTATATCTGTATGTTAAAAAAACAGCGAGTGGACTACATCCTTCAAAAGCTTAATGAGCTTTTTCCTGCCCCACCCATTCCCCTCAGTCACAAGGATCCATATACTCTGTTAGTAGCAGTATTACTCTCGGCCCAATGTACTGATGAAAGAGTTAACCAGGTGACACCTGCGTTATTTAATGAGGCCGACAATCCCCAGGATATGCAGCATGTTCCAGTAGATACCATTTACCAAATAATTCGCCCCTGTGGACTAGCGCCACAAAAATCCAAGGCCATATCAACATTATCAAAAATATTAGTTGATCAATATAATGGTTCCGTGCCTGAAGATATGGCTGCACTGGAAACCTTTCCAGGTGTTGGGCACAAAACAGCCAGTGTCGTGATGTCTCAAGGTTTCGGCCACCCCGCTTTTCCTGTCGATACACACATCCATCGTTTAGCCCAACGCTGGGGCCTGACCAATGGCAAAAATGTGATGCAAACTGAAAAAGACCTTAAACGTCTGTTTCCAAAAGAATCCTGGAATGCACTTCATCTACAAATTATTTATTACGGCCGTGAATATTGTTCGGCACGCGGGTGTGATGGACGAGTATGCGATATCTGTACAACCTGTTACCCCAACAGAAAAAAGCCCTTTAAAACCCAAAAAGCATAAATTAAGAAACCTATTCAAGTGGTGAAGGCTTTTTATCACTTTTGGGAAAATCGTAAAATTTGACCCAAGCCTTTCCCGCGCCTAATTGAGACCAATTTGTAATATCTAGCTCAAGAACGGCAACGCCACATGTAGGTATTTTTTCAATGTGAGATAGCGTCAGGAAGTTGAATAAATCTGTTATTGCCGGGTTATGACAAACCATAAAAAAATTATTTTCACCTTGATCTAACAACCTGATCCAATCCAGCAAATCTTCATAGTTAAAGGTGTTAATAGCTGGGGCCAATTCAACAATGTTCCTTACCCTTGTTTTCAACACCTCTTCAAATAAATGGGCCGTTTCTTCTGCTCGCACTGCGGGACTACTATATATTTTTTCTGGCATATACTGATGACGCCTTAATCTCTCGCCCATCATCACTGCATTTGCTTGCCCACGTTTATTCAAGGGGCGATCCATATCCTGTAGCATTGGTTCTTTCCAGCTGGATTTAGCATGGCGTATTAAAGTCATTGTTTTCATAAAGGCCTCTTATACCTACTTACTCGTTTATACCTTCGTATTAGGGTTACCTATTTCAACACTACACGGTGAATGCCCTGCTCATTTCAACACTACACGGTGAATGCCCTGCTCAATTTTGCTATCCTACATGCCGCCAAACTAATGGCTCTAAGTTATTAACACCAAGCTATTAATACGAAATAATGACAAAAACATGACTGAGATTACTCTCTACGGTATAAAAAACTGCGATACCGTAAAAAAAGCCCGTAAATGGTTGGATGAAAATAATATTTCTCACCGCTTCCACGATGTGCGCGCTGATGGCTTGGATCAAGATATGTTAGCGCGCTGGATAGAGGCTGCAGGCTGGGAAACTGTTCTTAATAAACGTGGAACCACTTGGCGTAAATTAGACCCTAGTATCCAAGAAAATATTAGTGCCGAGAATGTATCAGAACTCTTACTGGAACATCCTGCGATGGTTAAACGTCCAGTTCTCGATATGAGTGGAGCGATTACTATCGGCTTTAAAGCAGATAGCTATGCTGAGATTTTTAACCGATAAGTTTTGCTCGTAATTCTTAACGAACTACATCGATAACAACAGAAACGAATAACAACTACAGAAATTAACCGTAGTAATTAACAACACCCTATTTGGAGATAGAGCACAAAATGACTGCACTCTTTAGCTTTGGCCTCGGTATTGGCACCCAAAATAACAATAGTGAGTGGCTGGAAGTTTTTTACCCACAACCTCTTATTGCCCCCAGCGATACAATTAAAAATGTATTAGCTGAAAATTTGGGGTACTTCGGCGGCAACCAAACTCTTACCCTGGATACTGTCGCCTTGGAAAAACTCGCAACAGCTTTCGCTGAAGCAGGAGAAGATGCACTGTCTTCCATAGCCGATCAGTTTAAACACAGTGAAAAACCTGCCGTTGCAAGTATTCTAGAAACAGATGACAACCCAACGACTGTGCCCGAAGGTTATCTAAAGCTGCATCTGTTATCTCATCGTTTGGTCACGCCCAACAACATTAATCTCACTGGCTTGTTTGGGGTATTGCCCAATGTCGCCTGGACCAGCGAAGGTGCCATTGATATCAATGAGCTAGCAGAACGCCAGCTGCGTGCCAGACTCAACAAACGCACCCTTTCCGTTAACAGTGTGGACAAATTCCCTAAAATGGTAGATTACGTTGTGCCCTCTGGTGTTCGAATTGCTCACACCGCCAGGGTTAGACTCGGCGCTTACATTGGTGAAGGCACCACTATCATGCACGAAGGCTTTGTTAACTTTAATGCCGGTACTGAAAGTACCAGTATGGTTGAAGGTCGTATCTCCCAGGGTGTCTTTGTAAAATCTGGCTCGGACCTGGGCGGTGGTAGCTCCACAATGGGCACATTGTCCGGTGGTGGCAATATCATCATCACGGTAGGCAGCCAATGTTTACTTGGCGCCAATGCAGGCCTCGGCATTCCTCTTGGTGACCGCTGTACCGTCGAGGCCGGGCTCTATATCACAGCCGGTACTGTCGTCACTTTGTTGGATGATCATGGCGAAACCGTCGGTCAGACAAAAGCTAGAGAACTCGCGAATAAAGATGACTTACTCTTTAGACGTAACTCCATTACTGGCACCGTAGAATGTCTAACCAATAAATCTGCCGTTGAGCTTAATGAAGCCCTACATGCTTCGAACTAATAGCTTCCAAAACAATAGATCTTTAACCGTAAATAGCTTCAGCACTACAGCCCCGCCACAAATAGTGACGGGGCTTTTTTGTGTTTAAAAATGCTAAAAAGCAATTTATGGATAGATTACCCCCTTCACAAAGTTGGGTTATTGTTACTAGACTTACAAATGATATAAAAATACGAGTTAATAAAGACCGTTTGAAAATAAAGGCTCTATATAACCCACATAGACGAATGATGACTCAAAGGACCTGCTATGAATGATAACAATTTTGGACCACTAGCCGCCCTTATCGGGGTTTGGAAAGGTGATAAAGGTAGTGACGTAGCCCCAACACCGGATAACAGCGAACATATCCCCTACCATGAGACATTAACCATTGAAGCAGTAGGGGATGTCACCAATGCGAAAAAACAACATTTATGGGTTATTCGTTACCATCAAGTTGCACAAAGAAAATCTGATAACGAAGTATTCCATGATCAAATAGGCTATTGGACCTGGGATGCAGACCAGCAAGAGGTCACTCAATCACTTACCATTCCACGTGCTGTCTGCCTTCTTGCCGGCGGTACTGCCTCGCAGACAAATGGAACGGTCAAACTGAATGTCT
Source organism: Porticoccus sp. (assembly GCA_023263825.1). GTDB lineage: Bacteria > Pseudomonadota > Gammaproteobacteria > Pseudomonadales > Porticoccaceae > Porticoccus. The sequence continues at coordinate 8,459 of JALQUJ010000090.1, read as the reverse complement.
CTTCAAAATCGGGTGATCAACATTGGGGAATTGCACAAACACCTTTCATGGATGCGAATGCAAAAACCACAGCATACACTCATGAAGTTGTTGTGGATGGCGATACCATGACCTACTCTCAATCCACCATGCTCGATATTTATGGCATAGAGTTTGATCATACTGATGGAAATACACTAACAAGAGTATCTTAAATAAATAGAAGTATCAGGTTGAATAAGTGTGGCTCATTATTCTCTCTTATAGCTAACAAACTCATACCCCGCTAAACTTACGCCCCTGTAATTTTATTCGTTCAAAAAAGTGTCTTTTATAAAAGCGATTAGGGCGTAAGTATATGACATCTCTTTCTCCAACACTGGAATTAACCTGCGAGCTTATCCGCAGGGTATCAGTAACCCCTGAAGATGCCGGATGCCAAGAGTTAATGGTTGAACGCCTTGAAGCCTTAGGTTTCCAGATATTTCCCCGCCCCCATGTAGATGTTAAAAACTTTTGGGCCCTTAGGGACGGTTCTCCAGATAATCACCTCTCTGATAAAACTGGAGAAAAAGCCCCAACGCTCTGTTTTGCTGGCCACACCGATGTAGTCCCTACCGGTGACCCTGAAACCTGGAAGCGCCCACCTTTTGAACCAACTATTGAAAATGGCATGCTTTATGGTCGTGGTGCTGCCGATATGAAAGGTTCACTGGCTGCAATGGTTACCGCGGTTGAAAACTTTCTCTCTGACCACCCTACACACAATGGAAGAATCGCTTTTCTAATCACCAGCGATGAAGAAGGCGTAGCCATTAATGGCACAGTGAAAGTGGTTGAATGGCTGATAGAACACAATGAAATCCCTGAATGGTGTCTCGTCGGGGAGCCCTCAAGCACCGCTATCATTGGGGATGTGGTAAAAAATGGCCGCAGAGGATCTCTTGGCGGAGAGCTTGTTGTCAAAGGGGTTCAAGGCCATGTTGCCTACCCTCAATTGGCAGAAAACCCTATTCACAGAGCTGCACCGGCTTTAGCCGAACTATCAACAGAAATTTGGGATCAGGGTAATGATTTCTTTCCCGCTACCAGCTTTCAAATATCTAATATCCAAAGTGGTACTGGAGCCACTAATGTTATCCCAGGTGATGCCAAGGTTTTATTTAACTTTCGCTTTTCGACAGAATTAACAGAGCAAGAATTAATTGCACGAACTGAAGCAATTTTAAATAAGTACAATCTAAATTATGAATTAACCTGGAACCTTAGCGGCGTACCTTTTTTAACTCCAGAAGGAGCCCTTGTTGACGCTACCGTTGACAGTATCCGTGAAATCACTGGCACTGAAACCGAACTTTCTACTGCCGGCGGGACATCTGATGGACGGTTTATCGCCCCCCATGGCAGCCAAGTTGTCGAGCTGGGCCCAGTAAATGCAACCATTCATAAAGTTGATGAATGTGCCAAAGTTTCAGATATCGATTGCCTGAGTAAAATTTACCAACGGGTACTTGAAAAGCTGCTAGTCCAAAACTAAAGCACTACCCCGTAGGCAAAGAGTGACCGTATAAGTACCAGCTGTATAGATTGACCCGAAAATATGGCCTGTTTTATGTAAAACCAAAGTAAAGCAGTTTATCGTTCATACATGCTTTTTATTTAATCTCTATAAACTGCCAACCCAAGAAATTTTCATAAACTCTTTTCAAATCTGAACACCTTTAAAATGCACAACCTTTTTATATACGCACTTTATATGTGCAATACGTTAAAAATAAACAGTGATTAAATTATGATTAAGGCACTCAAGTTATTCATTCTTATATGCTTCTTTCTTCAGTCCCTTGCTGTATCAGCGGGTAAAATCACCCTTAAGAATGGCGATATCATTCATGGTGAACTGCAAGCTATCCAAAAGGACAACATTGTTTGGTCATCTAACATCTTTGGGGACATCACGCTGCCCAAAAATCAAGTGACACAACTTACCTCCTCAACAGTTTTGCCGATTAATACGAATAGCCATGAACAAGCAACAACCACAACGAATTGCTCTTTTGAACTAAAAAATGAATTAGAAGATCAGATGTCCGTACTATGCGATACAGGTGAACAAAAAGGTCTTGCTTTGAAGGATGTCGTAACCATTAAGGCAAGGCCTGCACCACCACCTTTTAAGGGGGATGTAAAATTCGGCTATAACCAAAAGTCAGGTAATACTGATAGTGAAGAGCGGGATGTAGCTATTTCAGCCCAGTGGATACAACAACAATTTCGCCATGAGCTTGGGCTTGCTGCCGAATCAGATTCATCTGAAGGCAATGTGACGGACGAGAAGTACACCGCTGACTATCAACTAAATTACGACTTTGACGATCATTGGTTTACCTATGGCCAAGTGAAATATGAAAAAAATCGGTTCAGTGCTATCGAAGAACAATATCAAGTGGGTACAGGTATTGGTCACAAGCTAATTCTGGACAACGAGCTTCATATCAATGCGCAACTTGGTACAACTTACTTATCAACAAAACGCCCAAGTAGTGATTCAGACAATGGTTCTAATGATAAGGACATTGCCGGTCGTTGGACACTCAAACTGGACTGGCCCATTCCTAACAGCAATATAACCGCTTTCCACCACCATGAATTGCTATGGATTGCAGATGCCATAGATGATAACCAACTGGAAAGCAGCACAGGTATCAAAATACCCCTTTTTGGTGGTATTTTTAGTGAATTGCGTTACGACTTTGACCACGTCAGCGAACCTGCCAGTGAACAGCAGCACGCAGACCATGAATGGGTTATATCTGTAGGGTATAAATGGTAAATATTGCGCTAAGGCGACTTTTCAATTAAGGCAGTTTCTTTATTGGATAGATATCAAACCGGGTGGATTTTCCTTTTAAGGAGTAACCCGGTTTTTGCTCTGCTAAAAACGGAGCACGGACAGAACGTTTCACCACCACACGGTATCGAGCAACTTCTAATGCCAAAGGTAAAAGTATTGCACTATCATCATCTACACCAACAAGCTGATGGAATAACTGCATTTCTTTTTTTACTTTCCCTGACTTTTCACTGGCAGGAAACATAGGGTCAATATAGACAACATCTGGATATATAACATTGGGGGTTTGCCCCAATTTCTTTAAACCTAATTGCTTTAAATAAGCAGCGGCATCCTGGTTAACGGTATTAATACGATTCAATATATCAGCAAGACTCTCTATATTATGTGCACCTGTAACATTATCACCGTTATCATAATCTGACTGACCTAAAACCTGCTCTCGACCACGAGCCAATCCGTCATCAAGCAAAGCAAACACAATAGGGTGCCTTTCTAACATCAAGACCGAAGCACCCAATGATGCTAAAACAAAACCATCCCGCCCAAGCCCTGCCGTGAGATCCAAAACCTGGGGTCTAAAACCACTGTGATTCAATCCCACAGCTTTGGCAATATCCTGCCCTTTACCCCCGCCATATATACGGCGGTGTTTCGCTGCACCACCAACAAAATCACACCTTACTGGACCTGGTGCTTTTTCACCTATTAATTGGAGAGACAAACCCAATCCATCGACAATCAAAGCAAAGCCCTCAACCATTTCACTTAATTGCTCTAAGGGTAGAATAAGTAGATTAAGCTTATGCGAAAGCAACTCGGCCCGGGGTTCAAAGCCGGGCCGAGCAACAATATATCTCTTTTGAGTTAGGCTGCTGCTGGAGTCACTGCTGAGTGGGGACAAGCTCTAACTCCACACGACGATTGGCCTGCCGACCATAATCTGTATCATTACTCGCAATCGCGTAGCGCTCACCATAACCTGTGGTCCAAACTCTTCCGCTAACAACACCTTGTGTGATAAGTAACTGCCCTACACTACCAGCACGCCGTTCACTCAATGTCTGATTATATTCGGCGCTGCCTGTAGAATCTGTATGGCCGGCAATCCTAATATTGGTTTTATCAAATTCTTTCAGCTCAATCGCTACAGATTCCAACGTACTAGAAAACTCAGGGCGAACCTCATAGCGATCTACCCCAAAAGTAATATTATTCGGCATCACTAAACGAATATTATCCCCTTCACGAACGACCCGAACACCCGTACCTTCCAGCTTGGCTCTTAATGCGGCTTCCTGGCGGTCCATATAAAAACCAATTCCTCCACCAACTGCAGCACCAGATGCCGCACCAATAAGCGCACCTTTGCCTCGATCTTCATCGCTGGAGGTTGCCACACCGATAAGAGCACCTGTTACAGCACCAATACCAGCACCTTTTGCGGTGTTGCTGACTTTTTGTTGTCCGGTATAAGGATCCGTTGACATACATCCAATCAAACTAAAGACGCCTACTACTATTAAAAACTTCTTCATTCATATCCTCGCAATGAACACTATAATAAAAGTATGAGTTGTATTGACCAAATAATAATTGCACAAGCCTAGCTACTCTAGGACACCTGCAATCAATTCAACTCAACAATATAAATACCTAAATGTTATTGTGGTAAATGCTACGTACATTTAATACTGTTGTTTTCACACTTTGAGCATTGGTGGTTCGCCCTATGAACTTTTTCTTTTCTTCTCCCATTTCTACTCTATTCGCTGTTGCCACCATTGCATGTTTAACAGGTTGTGAAGGCTACACCTATACGCTCAATGAGCAACCAATCTTTTCCACACCAGAAACTACATTATTCTCAGACTACTCTTTATCAGATTCTTCACTACAATCATGCACTGAGCAAGCCATCCTTGATTATTCAGTTACCCATCCCAGCCAGCTCACCCACCTTAATTGTTCAAATGCTGGCATTTCAAACCTGGATGGCCTTGAAATTTTTTCTGGGCTGACTCATATCAACCTCAATGGAAATAAGTTAACAGAAATAAAACCTATACTTCGCCTTTCAAAACTACAGGTGATTACTCTTGAAGCCAATAATCACATGGATTGTAGCCAAGGAATCCAACTAACCAAGAAGTTCAAAGGTTCTGTTAAGCTTCCATCCCATTGTCTCTAGTAAACGAAACAACAGTAATTTGGTTGACAAATTTTTTTATATAGCGCCTTCAACCACAGCAAAAGTTACCCACAAAATCTGTGGATAACTTTGTGTATTACTTTCATAAAACTCGGTTAAGTCCACTTAATAGGGCCCCACCAACGAATTGGTTATTTTTTGATCAACAAAAAATAACCTTTAAATTCATGAAGTTATCAAAGCAAAAAGGAAATATCAATGACTTACAGAGTATTCTAAATATTTCCCTAAAGTTAATGGTGTAATTGTGGAAAACCTGGCATGCCTGAAAACTAATTCTGAACGATTGGTCATCAGATAAAGTTTAATTTTTTATAAACAACACACTAATACAGAACCCACTTAATGAAGCTAAAACCTTAAAATTTTTACCATTTATGAAGTCAGCTCAATCCATGAAAAACCATTCTCCTGGCTAGCATAGTGAATATCAGATGCCCTAAAGTCTACCTCTGACATAACCTGTTTGACGAGATCCAGGCTGTTATTTTTCTCACTGATATGCCCAATAACTAACTGCTGCAATTGCTCTGTATGAAGGTTATCTAGCAAGTGCTTGCTTTGCTGATTGTTCAAATGCCCCCAGTCTCCGCCGACCCTATGCTTTAATGATGGAGGATAAGGGCCCGTCGCTAACATATCGATATCATGGTTGGATTCAACCAACAGACCATGACAAAAACGATAGCTCTCTAAAACGTGCGGGGTTACACAGCCAAGGTCAGTGAGCACTCCCAAGGTCATGTTTCCACCACTGACAACAAACTGAACAGGCTCACGAGCATCATGGGCCACGGGCACAGGGGTAACAACCAGGTCACCAATAGCAAAGCTTATATCGCCTTTTATAAAGGAGAGCTCAACCCCAACACAGGATTTGAGAGACTTAGCGGTACCCACTGTCATCAGCACTGGTAATTGATATTTTTTAGCTAGAGGTAAAACACCCCGAATATGGTCAGAATGTTCATGGGTCACAACTATTCCATTCAAATCAGCAGCATGAATACCACGAAGTGACAGGCGCTTTTCCATTTCTTTCACAGAAAAGCCACAATCGATTAAAAGTAGAGTACCACTGTGTTGTACGACAGTGGCATTACCTTTACTACCACTACCTAATGAACAAAAGCGCATAGTGCAGCACTATTAATTGAACACAACAACTATTGATAAACCGCACTATAAACAAACAACACCTAGGATAGATTAGCTCGTATCACCTTTAATAGTTTTGCCGCCAACAATGGATCTAAGGCGGTACCATTTCTTTCTGTGATACGGACTTCAACATTTTTTTCACCTTGAATCACTTTTACTTTGTACCCAAGGGTTTTTAATTCCTGATCATCATCTTCGGTAAGAAATTCAGATATCAAGCCAAATAATGTGTCGTCATCAGCGACCACAGGAGTATCATTGAAGTCAACTAAAACCACTCCATCTGACTGGTTCTGATCCACTACAGAGAAGCCACCCAAGGATAAAGAATCCATAACTGATGCCCAAGCCCGGGCATAACCCAGTCCCATTGAAATATAGGGTGTCTCTTTTTCAGGAGTAATCACTTCAACCTTTGACTCACCACCAATATTTTGAGCCAGCAAAGAGACACTGCCACTATTGATATCAGATGCTAAAGCATTGGCCACAATTTTCGTAAACTCCTCTTCCTTATTATCACTCATTGAGTTTTCAGGCCAACCACTCTCTCTATTTTCACTACCCGAGGCTGCTTTCATTTGGGTCAGTTGAATTTCTGTACTCTTAATACCAACACCTGGAACAATAGTAAAACGGAATCTGTGGCTATTCTTGGGGTCGTCCTTAAATTGAAGCCAGCCCGTTTCCAAAATACCATTAGGGGCATCTGTTCTCGTCGTCGGTACACCACTCCGTGTTAGAATATTTCGAAGCCTGGGCCAAACCTCTGCAGGCGGTTTATTAATCGATATCCAACGTTTACCATCAAATGCTTGTATCTTTACAGATTCTTCAAACAAGTTTTCTGATGGTGGTTGTGGCCGCGGAACATTAAATGTTGTGGATTGAATACCAGCTAAAGGAATTTCCGGGATGACATATAACTCACCAACAGCAGTATCATCCTTATCATTAGGCACCTCCATTTCAGGTATCTCATCAGAGTACAGGTAATCATTACTACGGTTTCGAATTTGTGTGTTACTCGTACAGCCAACTATAGAAAGAGCTGTTGCGATTGCTACGATTATCGTTACCGCTAGTTTTATCTTCGCCACCATTCGACGTACTCCAGTCTTTACCGTACTGTTAGTTTTTATGAGTTATTGATTAAATCAGCCTGTAATCAAGTAGCTTCTAATTTAATAATTTGGCCTGTTTTAATGCCGCTCTTACACCAGCATGATGATGAGGTGATAATTCAGTCAGAGGCAAACGTATAGCCTTCTGCATCATCCCTATTTCGGCCACAGCCCACTTTACGGGTATAGGATTGGACTCAACAAACAGGACTTCATGAATAGGCTCTAACAGTGCATTCACTTTTCGTGCAGCCTCAGCATCACCAGCCAACCCCAAACGGCACATTTCTGACATCAGCTGTGGAGCAACGTTGGCCGTGACAGATATATCGCCATGACTACCCATCAAGATTAATTCCAAAGCCGTACCATCATCACCCGAGTAAATCGCAAATCCCTCAGGGCATAACTCGATTAGCTCACGTCCTCTTTCGAGATCACCTGTCGCATCTTTAATACCGATAATATTAGGAATTTCAGCCAAAAGAATCACCGTTTCCGGCTGCATGTCACAAGCTGTTCGGCCAGGAACGTTATAAAGAATCTGTGGAATATCTACTGCTTCAGCAATAGTTTTATGGTGTAAATAAAGCCCTTCTTGAGTGGGTTTATTATAGTAAGGAGCAACCAGTAAACATGCATCAGCACCGGCTTGTTGAGCCCTTCGAGTCCACTCAATCGCCTCTCGGGTACAGTTTGCCCCGGTTCCTGCAATGACGGGAACACGACCAGCAACATCTTCTACAATAGCGGCGATGGTTGCCATATGCTCTTGAACATCAAGGGTCGGTGATTCACCTGTAGTACCCACAGCCACAATGGCATCAGTACCCTGCTCTATATGCCATTCCACTAATTGTTTGAGGCCATCCCAATCCACTTCAAGACTACCTGGAATCATTGGGGTTACCAAAGCAACAATACTGCCGGTGATCATCTAATGCCTCTTTTTAACTAGTATTTAACGTCTGCAGTAACTATTTATATTTAACAAACAGAACTTGCTAATAGAATGTATTCAAAGCGAGAACTTGCCAAGGGCCTAATGGTACTGGCCCCTGTGAAGAGGCACAAGCATTCGGTGGGGTTTTGCGCCGCCTTTATCTTTGTTCTATTACTCAATCCAGCT
>JALQUJ010000052.1 GCA_023263825.1 Porticoccus sp. | reverse complement strand
TTCTACTGCTTCTGCGGCAGTCTCTTGTGCTGCTTCTGGCGCTGCTTCAGCTGCTTTATCAGCTTCGCCACCGCAAGCCGCCAAGCCTAGTACCAATGCGGTTACGCCAAACAATTTAATAAGGTTCATTATTGAATCCCTCAAGGTTGTTAATCTAGATAATTTTTTCGACTCAGTGGTCAAGCACCGCAGTCTAATGGCCCTCTTCTGAAAAATCTAGAGGTTTTAAGCCCATTTTTACTGCATTTACATAGATTTTTGCCAATAAAGCTCAAGGGATAGAGGAAAATGACCATAATTAGCCTTAAGTAGTCGTTATCTCGCCCCAAAAAGCTAAAAATTGCAGAAAAGCAGAAACAGCTATCAAACCACATAACACAGGTAAATTTTCAATATTTACCTGTATTATCCATCCAATCTAACGCTTGATTCCCTAACACAATTTTGACAAATACATGCCTTTTTCACTTTATTATCAGGAATGCTCTAGATCAGCTCATGGGAAAATGTTTCCGAGCGGCACCAACAATCTTCTGGTTGACTCACTCCACAGTGATTTTGTTCACCGCACAAGTGGCACAAATTAGGGTCAGATTTTCTCATCTCTCTGCAAAATTTAACCGATAAGTTTCTGGTGCAAATAAGCCATACAAGCCGATTCTGAAGATATTATAGTTATATAGTAGCTATTCAAAAGAATGTATTACTAACCAACGATTCAATATTGTTTAACAGGCCAGAAAAGTTATGCCCAAATGGTTTATTAGTGCAGAGGAACTTCATCAACTTGATCTAGATAACACCATTATTTTTGATTGTAGGTTTTCCCTGGCTAACAAAAATAAAGGAAGAAGCCTTTATCTTGATGGTCATATACCCAATGCATTTCATCTGGATATGGAAACTGACTTATCTGTCGAAAATAATCAGACTACCCCAAAACTATTACACGGCGGTCGCCACCCATTACCTGACTCAGAAACGTTTATCCAAAAAATGCAACAATGTGGTGTTAATCATAATTCACTGGTTATTATCTACGATGATAACCGCCTCGCTGGTGCAGCAAGATTATGGTGGTTACTAAAGCTATATGGCCATTCTCGAATAAAAATTTTAGATGGCGGTATTTCAGCATGGAAAGCAGCTTGCTTCCCTACTACACAAGAAACACCAGAAAAAAGCTCTGAAACAATAGAGGGTAATTTTTCCGCTGATATTAATTCAGAACTTATTGTCGATCATCACTGGGTAAGAGCATTTTTAGGCTATAACAAAACAACGCTTATCGATTCGAGGGAATCTCCCCGCTATTTAGGGCTTGAAGAGCCGATAGATCCTATTGCCGGGCATATTCCAGGAGCAATTAATTCACCCTGGCAATTAGTCACTGATGAAGCAGGCTTTGTTAAACCATATGACCAACAAAAGCTAATATGGCAGCACCTTCCTATTTCTGAATCCCCAGTGGTCTATTGCGGATCAGGTGTTACTGCGTGCGTTAATCTTCTTTCACTATCGTTATCGGGCATCGACAATGCTCGTCTCTATTCCGGCAGTTGGAGTGATTGGTGTAGCTACCCAGCTAATCCTGTCGAACCACCCCGAGGCTCCCACAAAAACTTTGCACACAATCATTTATGACCTTTATCATTTTACTTATAGCTGGCATCTTGGCTTGGTTTATCAGTACGATTGCAGCCGGTGGTGCAGCGATGCTGATGATCCCCATCATCAGTTTTCTTATTGCACCACAGGTAGTCGCGCCCGTTGTAAGTCTTGGGGCCTTCTTAGCAAACCCATCTCGAGCCTGGTTATTCAGAAACCATATTGATTGGAAGCTAAGTTGTTGGCTTATACCAGGTAGTCTTCTCGGTGCTATTTTAGGTGCATGGACCTTTACCCAAATCTCTGCCCAGTGGATACAAATTGTTTTGGGGTTATTTCTTATATCAACGGTATTTCAGTACAAATTTGGTAAATCAAAACGATCCTTTACCATGAAAATAACCTGGTTTTTTCCCGTCGGTTTAGTGGTGTCTTTTTTATCTGGGCTAGTAGGTGGTACAGGCCCTGTACACAACCCTTTTATGCTCAATTATGGTATGGAAAAAGAGCGACTAGTTGCCACTAAAGCAATGAATTCTCTAGTAATGCAATTTACCAAACTAGTCGCCTATACAGGCTTTGGCGCAATGACATTAGAAATAGGCGGATACGGCCTGGTACTTGGCATTGGTGGTGCACTAGGTGCCTGGTTTGCTAGCAAGCACCTTCAAGGTATCGATGCCAGCCGATTCCGGATTTATACCCTGATATTAATGCCTATCTGTGGAGTCCTTCTTTTAATCAAAGCATTTACCTAGTTAAAATAATCTAAAACCCAGCAATCTAAAACTCAACGTTCAAAGCTTGCTATTAATGGCAATGCCATTGAGGGAAAATCAGTAATCACACTATCTACTTTCGAACGATGCAAATTTTTTATCACACTGGCATCGTTCACTGTCCAAACTGAAGTATGAAGCCCCTTTCTTCGCGCATGCCCCAAATTGATCAGATTACAAACACTCCAGTTCATTGCCAGTAAACTGCATTTAAAGCGATCCAGCACTGGAAAAGGGTTCGGTGTAATGGAAATATAACCACGTGGAATATGGGGCGCCAATGTCATTAAACGTTGTAATAGCGTTAAACTGGATGACGTGATCACGATTTTTTCCACGGAGGCTTCTGATGGAAATTGCTCTCCCAACAACTCTGCAATACGTTCCATCTGCTCCGTTGGACCTGTTTTCACTTCCAACTGATAACCTTTTATCTCTTCTGTGGCATCAAGCATTTCATCGAGTGTTACAATCCCAACACATTCTTTATCTGGCCAGGGGGCTCCAGATTGTCTGGCATCCATATCATTTAGCTCAGCTACAGTATAGCTATTCACTTTTCCTTTATGATCGGCAGTACGGTCAACACTTTCATCATGGATCATTACAATCTGGTCATCTTTCGATAAACGCATATCTAATTCCAGATAACGTGCCCCACGTTCAATGGCATGTCGGCAACCGGCAATCGTGTTTTCCGGTGCTTCGCCACCAGCTCCCCTATGACCATAAACCAACATGCTGCCTAATCCTTTTTGTCCATTTATCCAAACCTACTTATTTACTGCCTGTATCTCATATTAAACACACAGACAATAACGATGTTCAATGTATGATCTCGGTATTTTATGTATGATGTGTTTTTTCATGTGTAGTAAATACTACCCCACAACCACACCTCAGGCACGAAGCACTCAACACCCGTATCCCAGATATTGCACAGACTTCATTTCAAACACAGCCTATGCCAAAAATACCATTAAAAAATCGCTATTTCGCCATGCGACATGGGCAAAGTGAAGCTAATGTGGCTGGTATTATCGTCAGTGATCCCCAAATAGGCTGCAATCAATTTGGGTTAACTGCTCTTGGTCAGCAGCAAGTCATTAAATCTGCCTCAAACACCAGTAAATTAAATCAAGACACCCTGATCATCAGCTCTGATTTTTTACGTGCTAAAAACACCGCAGAAACCACTCAAAAAATACTGAATACACTCCAACCTATTCAGTATTCAACAGCACTTAGAGAACGTTTTTATGGCGAACTAAATGGCAAGAATGATTCTCAATATCAAATGGTATGGGATATAGACCAGCAAAATCCAGATCACCAAAAATTTAATGTTGAAAGTGCAAACCAGGTAGTTTCACGTGTATCAGCCCTTATCATGCAATTGGAACAACAATATTTTGATTTGCATAAAAACGTCGGTCAAAAAATATTGCTCGTTGCCCACGGTGATGTATTACAACTACTACAGACCTGGTTCCAAAATGTGCCCGCTTCTCAGCATCGCTCTCTGCCTCACCTGGAAACTGCAGAAATTCGTTGCCTAAACCCTGATTAAATTTGCTACTCAACCAAACAAATCAATCAAGTACAACTCACACCAGTGCCCTTCAAGCTACAATAGCCACCAGGATTTTTAGCCAGATATTGTTGGTGGTAATCCTCTGCATAATAAAAAGGTTTGTCTTGGGAAATTTCAGTGGTTATTGATGGAAACCCAGACTGCTCAAGTAAAGATTGATACTGCTCTTTACTCTGTAAAATAAGCTTCATCTGCTGATCGTTCGCACAATAAATAGCAGAACGATATTGTGTCCCCGTATCATTTCCCTGTCGCATACCTTGAGTTGGATCATGGGCCTCCCAAAATACTTTGAGCAATTGTTCCAGTGTGACCACAGTTGGATCAAACACAACCTTTACGACTTCCGTATGCCCGGTTAAACCCGAACATACCTCCTCATAAGTAGGGTTTTCCGTATACCCACCGGCATAACCTACAGCGGTTGTATAGACACCCTCTTGTATCCAGAACCGTCGCTCAGCACCCCAAAAACATCCCATACCAAACACAATTTCCTGCATACCATCAGGAAACGATGGAACAATTGGGTGCCCGTTTTCGTAGTGAGTATTTGTGATTTCCATAACTTCAGGGCGACCTGGTATCGCCTCGGCCTCTGTCACCATAGAATACTTATTCAGACCCAACATGTCTCACCCTCATTTACCACAATTTTTCCCACTAGTATCTATTATAGGCCTCCTTCATGGGAACCGAATCCTGTTGCCCAAGTCTTAATGCTCCGTTAGGCTAAATAACGCCGTAAAAAAAAGGTGCTTTATGATTGAACTCTATACCGCTGCAACCCCAAATGGCCATAAAATCAGTATTGCACTGGAAGAACTAGGGCTCGCTTATAATCTCCACCACCTTAGTCTTAGCAAGAATGAGCAGAAAGAACCTGAATACCTCAAGCTTAACCCCAATGGCAGAATTCCCACCATCATAGACCGTGATAACGACGATTTCGTCGTCTTCGAATCCGGTGCTATTTTGATTTATCTGGCTGAAAAAACCGGCAAGCTGCTATCCTCAAGCCCTAAAGAGCGCTCTCGAGAAATCCAATGGCTAATGTTCCAAATGGGCGGTATTGGCCCAATGATGGGACAAGCCAACGTCTGGTTCCGCTACTGGGACGAAACCTATCAACCCGCTATTGACCGTTACCAAAATGAAGTAAAGCGCTTATTTGGTGTAATGGATGCCCACCTTAATGGGCGGGAATACCTAGCTAAAGAACTCAGCATTGCCGATATCGCCAACTGGGCCTGGGTCAGAATTTATGATTGGTCAGGTGTCCCCATCGATGATTTCCCCCATCTATCTGAATGGCTTGATCGGCTAGATAAGCGGCCTGCGTTTCAAACAGGCATAAAAACCCCACCATCAGAATATGAACAAAAAGCCAAAGAAGAAGATTTTATTAAGGGTGCAAGGAATATGTTATTAAAATGATTTTGGTTTTACTAAAAGGGGTTCATGAAACGTTGTTAACTTACAGCGCAATAACTGATCAAAAAATAATCGTTATGGCCCTTTTACCGGCTTCTAGCAACAATCAGATCTACAGTTTTTTGCATAAAGCCCTTTTTAGGTAAAACCTGGCTCCATCTATGCCACAAAATGTCACATGAGTCAGAAAGTATCAGTTGGCGAGCCAGCGGGTTAAATCGCTTTTAGCCCCCGTAACAGGTCTGCTTTTATATCTTTAATATCTTCCAAGCCTACCGCAATACGAATCAGATTTTCAGTGATCCCCGTCTCAGCTTTTTGTTCATCACTCAAACGACCATGAGTCGTTGTCGCCGGGTGTACAATGGTTGTTTTTGCATCGCCCAAGTTAGCCGTCAGCGAGAGTACTTGGGTACTGTCAATGACGTTCCAGGCCTCTTTTTTACCGCCTTTGACTCGGAAAGATAGAACCCCTCCAAATGCACGTTGTTGCGCAGCTGCAATATCATAGCCTGGATGATCCGGTAACCCGGCATAGAATACTTTTTCCACCTGAGGTTGCTGCTGCAACCATTGGGCTAACTCTAATGCATTGGCAGAATGGGCATCCATTCTCAATCTCAAGGTTTCCAACCCTTTAACAAAAACCCAGGCATTAAATGGGCTCATGGTTGGACCAGCACTTCGAATAAAAGACAGCACTTCATCCACTAATTCGTTTCGCCCCGTAACAACACCGCCCAAACAACGGCCCTGGCCGCTCCTAGAGGACGTCACGGCCTGCGGCTTCTGGTCCAGGCTCGCCCACAACCAGATCCGGGAGCGCGTGCTGCAGGCGCTGCCATCCCCCACCATCACCGTTGGCAACAAGTACCCACTGTTGAGGTCCTCAACGC
>JALQUJ010000037.1 GCA_023263825.1 Porticoccus sp. | reverse complement strand
ACCACCAGCACCTTTGCCTGTATCAATGATATTGGCACTACCTCGCCCAAAAATGCTTCGCCGTATTTTTCAGACTATCGCAACAATGGGAGTCAAAAGACTTTACCTGATAAACACTTGGAGAGTGGAGAAAAGTTATTGGCAAACCCCGTGGTTAGAAAGCTCAGCTATTCGAGAACAGCTCGTCTTGGGGCTGGAACAAGGCTGTGATACGGTTTTACCTGAAGTCATGATAAAAAAACGTTTTAAACCTTTTTTAGAGGATGAATTACCCTCCATTATTAAACATTCACAAGCCTTTGTTGCTCACCCTGTCGACGGCATACCCTGCCCCACAGGACTGGACACCCACATAACCTTAGCTGTTGGGCCTGAAGGTGGCTTTATCGATTACGAAGTAACAAGACTTATAGAAACCGGCTTTCAATCTATTAGTCTAGGCAACCGTATATTACGTGTAGAGACAGCTGTTCCTGTACTGCTCTCAAAACTATTTTCATAAACATACACATCAACACCCACCACCCCATTACTAATCAACTCATAGCGAGATAAAACCAAACATCTGTACAGAATGTGGAACGTTAGGGTATATTTGGATGTCTACTTATTTTGAATGATCGTTCTACATCAGTAATCAGCCGTGATATAAATCAAAAAATAATACTAATGGAGACCAGCGAAATGAAATTTTATGACTGTGCAGTTGCCCCCAATCCAAGACGAGCCAGAATTTTCATTGCTGAAAAAGGGCTAGATATACCCAAAGTTGAAGTAGATATCATCGGTGGAGAAAACCTGAAGGATGAATTTTTATCCGTTAACCCAAGAGGATTATTACCCGTTCTTGAACTCGATGACGGTACCCGGTTTGATGAAACCATGGCCATCTGCAAGTACTTGGAAGACCTTTATCCTGATCCCCCTCTTTTGGGTACGACACCCGTAGAACGCGCACAAATCGAATGTCTGCAACGCAAAATGGAATTTGATGGCATGATTGCCACTTCTGAAGCATTTCGCAATGACACTAAAAATGAAAACTTTGCTTATCGCAGCCTACCAGGAAACGATGTCGTAGGAGCTATTGATGGTTTGGTTGAGCGTGGCCATAATTCATTAAAACTCTTCTACCACTGGCTTGAAAAGTACCTGAGTGATTCCAAATTTATTGCTGGTGACCGTTTTACCATGGTGGATATTACAGCGCTATGTGCCGTAGATTTTGCCAAATGGGTAGAACTGGAAATACCAAAAGAAAACACCAATTCATTAAGGTGGTATGAGGAAGTTTCTTCAAGGCCTAGCGCTCAAGCATAAAGTTTATAGAATGATCCAAACGAATAAAAACCCCCATAAAGGGGTTTTTTATATTTGGCGGTGAGAGAGGGATTCGAACCCTCGAAGCCTTTCGACTTACACACTTTCCAGGCGTGCGCCTTCGACCACTCGGCCACCTCACCGTGTTTTTTGAGGAGCGCAACTCTACACAAGCGACCATCAAAAAGCAATTAATCAAGGCCAGGTTTGAAAGTAATCGTCTACCTCTAAAACGGGAGCTTTCAGGCCATTAACAGGCATAGTCCCCAAATACAAAAAACCCACTATTTGCTCATTTTCAGAAAGTCCTAATCCATCCATTACTATCTGATCATAGGCAACATCGCCTGTCCGCCAAATAGCGCCAACTCCTTGAGCATAAGCAGCTGTGATCATGTTTTGTGCTGTAGCCCCTGCCGATATGATTTGCTCTATATCTG
>JALQUJ010000012.1 GCA_023263825.1 Porticoccus sp. | reverse complement strand
TCGGCATTGGTGGCTGAGATGGGTGAAGCATACCCAGAGCTGACCAAGGCCCAAGCCCAAGTCGAAAAAGTACTACTTGCTGAAGAACAGCAATTTGAAAAAACTCTGGATAAGGGTATGACGGTGCTTGACGCAGCTTTGGCTGAATTAAAGGGGAATACTATTCCCGGGGATGTGGTGTTTACCCTCTATGATACCTATGGGTTTCCCATTGATCTTACCAATGATATTGCCCGTGAGCGGGAGTTGTCTCTGGATATCGAGGGGTACGAAGAGGCCATGAATGCTCAGCGTCAACGTGCGCGGGCGGCGGGTTCCTTTAAGGTGGATTACAGCCAACAGCTTCAGCTTGAAGGAAAAACCGATTTTACCGGTTATGAAAATACCCAGGGTTTCGGCACAGTGGTTGCCTTGGTCAAAGATGGTGATGTCACAGATGTCATTTCTTCTGGTGAGGAAGCCATTGTAGTTTTGGATCAGACACCATTTTATGCTGAGTCGGGTGGCCAGGTGGGCGACAGTGGTTATTTGAGGGCAGCTGGTATTGAGTTTGAAGTTCAGGATTGCCAGAAGCAGGGCAACCACTATCTGCATATTGGCGTACTTACATCGGGAGCTATATCCTCTGGCCAGCAGTTAGAAGCCGAGGTGAATAATGAGGTCCGTCAGGCCACGTCACTGAATCATTCAGCTACACATCTATTGCATGCAGCACTAAGAGAAATTCTTGGCGATCACGTGACTCAGAAAGGCTCATTGGTAGACACTAAACGCCTGCGTTTTGATTTTATTCATTTCGAAGCGGTAACCCCAGAGCAATTAAAAGCCATTGAGCGCCGCGTTAATACAGAGATCCGTCGCAACTCTCAGGTAGAAACTGATATCTGTGATATGGAAGCCGCGCAACAAAAGGGCGCCATGGCGTTGTTTGGTGAAAAATATGGTGAAGAAGTGCGTGTATTGACCATGGGCAAGGGCTATTCCGTTGAGCTTTGCGGCGGTATTCATGCGACGAGAACCGGAGATATTGGTTTGATGCGGATCACCAGCGAAACAGGTATTGCCGCGGGTGTACGTCGTATTGAAGCGGTGACCGGTGAGCAGGCGTTGGTGTATCTGGACCAGTTGGAACAACAGTTGGATGAGATCGGTAAAACCTTAAAAGCCAAACGAGATAATGCTGCCCAAAAAGTGGCGGCATTGTACGCCGAGGCCAAAGAGCTGGAAAAGCAAAACAACCAATTGAAAGGCAAGTTGGCCAGCTCAGCGGGTAGTGATTTAGCCAGCCAGGTTAAGGATATTGCCGGTATTAAGGTCTTGTCGGCCAGTGTCGAAGGGATTGATCCGAAGGCACTTCGTGATACCGTCGACCAGCTTAAGAACAAGCTCGGATCCGGGGTTGTAATACTGGCGGCGCCAGGGGACGAGAAGGTCGCCTTGGTTGCTGGTGTGACAAAGGACGTTACGGATCGTGTAAAAGCAGGTGAATTGATGCAATTTGTTGCGACTCAATTGGGCGGAAAGGGCGGTGGTCGCCCGGATATGGCTCAAGGGGGTGGAACCGATATTGCCGCGTTACCCAAGGCGATCGATTCTGTATTTAGCTGGGTTGAAGCCAAGTTAAATTGAAGCTAGGTTGAATGCTTGATTGCGCTTAACTTTAACAGCGATTTGGTGTTTAATTGCCCGCCTTTTCTAGGGCATGGTCTAGGATGTAGTTTAGGGCTTGACTCTAGCAACCAGTTTTAGAGACAGACGGTTTAATAACCTTTTTTAATGTAGCAGCATTCATGAGTTTAATAGTTCAAAAATATGGCGGTACTTCGGTTGGCACCATTGAGCGGATCGAAGCTGTTGCTGAAAAAATTGTCGGTTTCCGTGAGCGCGGTGATGACGTAGTAGTTGTTGTCTCTGCAATGAGTGGTGAAACTAACCGCTTGATTGGCTTGGCCGGTGAAATTAACGATGAGCCAAGCCCTCGAGAAATGGATGTGCTGGTATCAACAGGCGAGCAAGTCACGATTGCACTGTTGAGTATGGCCCTGCAAAAGCGTGGTTATGATGCGCGCTCATATACCGGTAGTCAGGTACGAATACTAACCGATAGTTCTCATTCAAAAGCTCGTATACAGGAAATTGATGCTCACCGCATGGAGCATGATCTTTCCAAGGGGCGAGTCGTGGTTGTTGCTGGTTTTCAGGGTTCGGATGAGAACGGCAATATTACAACGTTAGGGCGTGGTGGTTCGGATACCACTGCTGTGGCGTTGGCGGCGGCATTAACGGCTGATGAATGCCAGATTTATACCGATGTGGATGGCGTCTATACCACTGACCCTCGTGTGGTTGAGGGTGCTCGCCGTTTAGATCAAATTACCTTTGAAGAAATGTTGGAAATGGCCAGTCAAGGGTCCAAAGTACTGCAAATTCGAGCTGTAGAGTTTGCGGGTAAATACAAGGTGCCATTGCGCGTACTGTCCAGTTTTGAAGAGGGCACAGGCACACTGATAACACTTGAGGAAGATGACGATATGGAAAAACCAATCGTTTCTGGTATTGCCTTTAACCGTGATGAAGCAAAACTCACTATTCGTGGTATTCCAGATGTTCCTGGTATTGCATCCCGAGTATTGGGTGCTGTGGGACGGGCTAATATTGAAGTTGATGTCATTGTACAAAACGTGGCTCAGGATAATACAGCATCGCTGACGTTTACCGTTCATCGAAATGAGATGACCAAAGCCCAGGAGGTATTGGAGGGCGTCGCGAAAGAGTTGGGGGCAACCACGGTTGAAGCTGATGCCAATATTGCCAAGGTTGCCTTGGTTGGTGTGGGTATGCGTTCACATGCCGGTGTTGCCGCTACGATGTTTGAAGCATTGGCTAAAGATAATATTAATATTCAAATGATCAGTACGTCTGAAATTAAAATTACAGTTGTTATTGATGAGCGTTATTTAGAGTTAGCTGTTAGGGGTTTGCACAGTGCATTCGAATTAGCTGACGCCGATACAGAAGAGACATGACATCGCCTGTTTCCCAAATTTGGAATGATTGGTATAGTTCTCTCGCCGAGCCTAGGGTTATATCGTTGTCGGAGTAGGTGACCTAGCTGTAATAACAATATGTACTAAAATAATAAAAGCTGGGGAGAAAGAGGACGTTCAGTGTTATCACTGAAATTTGGCAGTAAATAGGAGCTAAACCATGTTAATTCTCACCCGCCGTGTCGGTGAAACTCTCATTATTGGTGATGATGTAAGTGTCACTGTCTTAGGAGTAAAAGGAAATCAGGTTCGTTTGGGTGTTAATGCACCGAAAGATGTTTCTGTTCATCGTGAAGAGATTTATCAACGAATCCAAAATGAGAAAGAAGGGCAGGAGTAGCCCTCAATCCACTTTGATTTTTTAGACGTTATGTTATTATGCCGCCTCAATTTTTGGCGGTGTCTGTAGTTGTGTAACAGATCATAAAAAATGGCCTAAAATTTCTAAGTGGATTGAAAATTTGGTGAGGTGGCCGAGTGGCTGAAGGCGCTCCCCTGCTAAGGGAGTATAGGTTAATACCCTATCGAGGGTTCGAATCCCTCCCTCACCGCCATAAATAGAAAGAAATTGGTGAGAACTCTGTTCGACAAAATGCGACTAAGCATTTTGGACAAGGAACCATTCTTTTCTAAATAATGGTGACGCAGCCACTCAGAGGTTGTAACAGTTCTTAGATTGTTAGAATCAATCCCTCCCAGCCAGAGTTTGGTAAGAGATTGTTTTGCGTGGATCCGGCTTTTGCCGGGTTTTTTATTTATCCCGTAAGGGTGGAATTTGGTGAATCCCTCTGGTTCGACAACTTTGCCAGGAGCCAATTCGACCCTTATCTAGCAATGCTATTGTTCTCACAATATTCAGAAGTATAAGTCTCATTCTCAGTATCAAGGGCATCCTGTAGTGCTCTTTATTTAAACCTCAAATTTGCACAACATTCTCCGCCTATTTTTCAACCTTCAATCAATGTATGTAATGACGGGTTGATTTGTCTGAAGAAAAAGTCGAATATAATTCAAAACATATTCGTATAAACCGAAGAAATCGCTGTCTATATTGAAATAGTTTTTACCTATATTTAAGCAATGGATGTCCTGTCATGATTAATTATAAGCATCTGCATTATTTTTTGGTGGTCGCCAAGTCAGGAGGAATTACACGTGCTAGTGAGAGATTACACCTGACGCCACAGACAATTAGCGGGCAATTAAGTTTGCTAGAGGAGCATTTGGGTGAAACGCTTTTTTCTCGTGTAGGACGGAATTTAGAGTTAACTGAAACAGGACGCCTTGTATTGAGTTATGCAGAGGAAATTTTTTCCTTGGGTAGCGAGCTTAAAGAGATGCTGAAAAGCTTGCCTGACGAAAAAGCAATTCTCTTTAATGTGGGTGTTACGGATGTAGTACCAAAATCTATAGCTTACCGTTTACTGTCCCCTGCATTGGAGTTGCCAGAGCCTGTTCGTATTGTCTGTAAAGAAGGTAGCCTTGATTCATTATGGGAAGAGCTGACAGCCCATCATATAGATTTGGTGATTGCTGATAGCCCTATTCCTACAGAATTAAGTATGAGTGGTTTCAGTCGACCTTTGGGTGATTGCGGTATTACTTTTTTTTCAACGCCGGAATTAGCGAGTGATCTAGGTGGCGCTTTTCCTCAGAGTTTAAGTGGGGCACCTTTTTTATTACCTGGTGAGATGACAGTGGTGCGTGACCGCTTACTAAAATGGTTTGATAGTTTACGTATACACCCAAAAATTGTGGGTGAGTTTGACGATAGCGCGCTAATGAAAGCATTTGGTCAGGCTGGAGCAGGGGTTTTTATTGTGCCGACAGCTATTGCTGGTGAAGTACAAAAGCAATATGGTGTTGAATGCATTGGACAAACCAACGATGTTCGGGAAGAGTTTTATGCAATATCGGTCGAGCGAAAAATTCCACACCCAGCTGTAGCGTCAATTACAAAGACTGCTCGTGAATGGCTATTCTCTAATATTCCTAATTTTGTGTAAGGGCGGATGATTTAATTCAATGTATTTTGAAATCTATCTCAAGGGAGCCAGTTAATGAAAAAGGCTATCACCGGTTTTCATCTTGATCGCTTTCAGGAATGGAACGCAGACCTTGAGTGCGGACACACTGTTGAAATGCGGCATAATCCTCCTTACCAAGAGTGTAAATGGATTGGCACAACTAAAGGAAGACAGGAACATATTGGCGATACTCAGGAATGTATTTACTGTGATATGCCTGAATTGCCGAACAATTTAGTGTTAAAGAAAACATCACCTTGTTACCAGGCTGAAACAATCCCAGATGAGTTGGTGTCGGGTTATGAGCCGGCAATTGGGGAATGGGTGAATGTTGTTGTCAAAAGCGGATTGCTTCAATTCGTTATTCATCATGAACATGCAACGGGTTTTGTTTTGGATCAACATTTAAATGGTGTGATGGTTCCTGGCGTGGTGCATAGGCTTAGGCCCGCAATGGGGGATGTTGAATTTTACTTGGAGTATTTTGAAGCAAAGGAAGCTTAGAATTAACCCATATCTTCTATTTTAGGCTGAGATATGCGCCTAAATTTACTTCGTTATTTTCCCTTTTTTAGCCCTTTGCTATTTCATAAGTTCACTGCTCTTTTCAGCATTTGTAGTCAAATCAAACAGAAGTGAAATGAAACACTGACCTATTTTCGTCCATATAAAAATATATTTTTTGCTGTTTATTGGTTTAAAAAAATAATATATTTCAATGGTTTAAATTTTTTTGTGACTTTTTGTTTTTTATGGCACGATGTTTGCTGTAATTATGTGTCCGTAATTTTTCCGAACGAGCGTCGGTAAGTGCGGTAAGTACACTAACTCAAACTTAAGCTCGAAACTAAGTATTAAGGGTACTCGATATGGGAATGCTAATTAATATCGATAATGGCGGTACTCTCACAGATATCTGTGTGATTAACGGTAACGATTTTTATAAAACTAAAACGTTAACGACGCCTTATGATTTAAGTAAATGTTTTTTTGATTTCAGTTAACATAGAGTTAATTTTAAGAAATTTTTTAAGTAATTTTACAAAATTAGAATTACCTGAAGATTTAGATAAACAAAAATTGGAGACACAATAATGTTAATTTGGTTTCTCCCTTTATTTTTATCATCTAATATGTGCTGCAAGCGATACTCTTTTTTTCTTAAACTTATTTCACCTAATAAATAAGTTTTTTTATTTGACTTAAGAGCAATAGAATCTAAATTTCCATGAACATAACTTTTAATATTTC
>JALQUJ010000225.1 GCA_023263825.1 Porticoccus sp. | reverse complement strand
ACTGGGAGCGCAGGCAGAAGAGATCGAATAGTTGGTTCCTTTGATTTTAAATGGCGTTGCTAAACAGGCAGAAACCGTGCTGGCCATGATTTGTGTCACTCGGTAGGGCCCCGCACGCTTAATGCCGCGGTCACGCATAACATCAATAGTTTCGGTAAACATTTCCCCGGAAACTCCGCCAGAACCGATAACCAATCCAGTGCGAATGTTGGATACTTGATCTTCCGATAGTCCGGCATCATTAATGGCCTGATCCATTGCAATGTATCCATAGGCGGCAGAAGGGCCCATAAAGCGCATAACTTTACGATCAATATGTTCGGATGGATCCAGGTCCAATTTCGCTGCTACATTGCAGCGCAGGCCCATTTCCTTAAACTCTTCACAGAAAGCAATGCCAGATTTGCATTCCCTTAAAGATTCGGTAACGGTTTCTTTATCATTACCCAAACAGGAAACAACCCCCATTCCAGTAATTACTACGCGTTTCATTTGCTACCCCTATGCCGGCCCGAAGGCTTGGTCACTATTATAAAGAAGATCGTTTGATAAGGATGATCTGAGGGATCAATTGTAATCTAAAGGATCAAAAGTTGTCAGTTCTGTCAAATAATCCAACCCTAAGGTCTTTGGCAGTGTAGATTTCACGGCCATCTACAGACATGGTGCCGTCAGCGATGACCATTTTCAGTTTGCGTTCAACAATTCTTGAAACATCAATACGGTAGGTTAATTGTTTAGCTGCTGGAAGCACCTGTCCAAAGAACTTTACCTCTCCTGAGCCTAGTGCGCGACCACGTCCAGGATTACCTTTCCATGCCAGGAAAAAGCCCGTAAGTTGCCACATGGCGTCTAACCCAAGACAACCAGGCATCACTGGATCACCCTCAAAATGGCATCCAAAGAACCACAAATCAGGGCGGATATCTAGTTCAGCTGTCATAACACCTTTGCCATACTTGCCTTCCCCAGCATGAATGTGGGTGATTCGATCCACCATTAGCATATTGCCACTGGGGAGTTGAGCATTACCTTCGCCAAATAGTTTTCCCTGGCTGCAAGAAACTATTTCCTCACGGGTGTATGAGTTTTGTGATTGTGGAATGAAGGTAGTCATCGAATCGGTGGCCTCTGGATTGGGTTGCCCTATTTTTTAGATATAGGGCTTTAAGTCGAAGGGGCGAATTTTATCTGATCTGAGTGTTAAGTCCAGAAATGATGGGGTCATGGTTGCATCATATACCTCGAGTTCAGAAGTAGTTTGCTTGAAATGTGGGTTAATAAACTATGAATTGCGCTGAATAGCAAAGTCGGCTAGTTCTAGCATGGCTTGCTGTTCTTTTGATATAGGTAAACTGTTTAGGCAGTTTTTAGCTTGGGAGCTGTGTTCTTTAGCGCAGTTCATGGTGTAGTCCAAAGCGCCTGTAGCATGGATAGCCTGCATGATATCATCCATTTGCTCTATACCACCTTCTTTTATGGCTGTACGGATGAGTTTTGCTTGAGCAGTTGTGCCATGTTTCATGGCATGAATCAAAGGCAGCGTTGGTTTACCCTCCGCTAAATCATCACCAACATTTTTGCCTAGATCTTCCGTGTTTCCATTGTAGTCCAGAGCATCATCAACTAATTGGAATGCCATACCAAGGTGATGGCCATAAAGCCCCATAGCACTTTGTTGTTCAGGAGAGGCTCCAGCCAATACAGCACCCGTTTCTGCGGCTGCATCAAAAAGCTGTGCTGTTTTCTTGCGAATGACTTCATTGTAGGCAGCTTCGGTTGTATCTGGGTTGCCTGCATTGATCAGCTGCTGAACTTCACCTTCGGAGATAATATTTGTTGTATCAGCAATTATTTTCATGATGTCCATGTTGCCGATGGCTACAAGCATTTGGAATGCTCGGGAATAGAGAAAATCGCCCACTAAAACACTGGGGGCATTACCAAACTTGGCATTAGCCGTAGCATGGCTACGACGAAGGTCTGAGGTGTCTACGACATCATCATGAAGTAGTGTTGCGGTATGGATAAATTCAATGATTGCTGCGAGAGATGCGTGTTGACTAACCTTGCTGTTGCTAAGAGAGTGATAACCGCAGCTATTGGCGCTTAGAAGGACTAATAAGGGTCTAAGGCGCTTGCCGCCCGCATCAATGATGTATTGTCCGATATTTTCTACTAGCCCTACATCGGAGTGTAGTTGACTAAGAATCAGTTCATTAACTTGATTGAATTCCGATTCAACCACTTGATGAAACGACAGCATGTCGGGGCCCTGCAGGTTTATTGTTATTTATATGTCATATAAAGCGCGATGGCATCCTATGGTTGGGTTGGGATCCTGTCAAGCGAATGGCGCATTATAACTGGATTTAAGGCCAATTTTTCCTTGCGATAGGGGGTGCTTTCACTTAGAATTGCCGCCCTCGCAAAACCGGCCTGGAGAAATCGTTCTCTTAGGCGTCGAACTGGCATACGCGAATACGGAGTGGAATTATGTACGCAGTTATTAAAAGTGGTGGCAAACAGCACCGTGTGGAGGAAGGCGAATTCCTGCGCTTGGAAAAGCTGGATGTGGCTACAGGTGATAAAGTAGATTTTGATGAAGTACTGATGGTTGTCGATGGCGACAACATTAAAATCGGTGCTCCCCTTGTTGAAGGTGGTAAAGTGAGTGGTGAAGTGCTGAGCCACGGCCGCGCTGATAAAGTAAAAATTATCAAATTCAACCGTCGTAAGCACAGTCGTAAACAAATGGGCCACCGTCAGTGGTTTACCGAAGTTAAAATTACTGGCATCAGTGCTGGTTAAGGTCAAATAGGAGAACGTCATGGCTCACAAGAAAGCTGGTGGTAGTACTCGTAACGGTCGCGATTCCGAAAGTAAACGCCTTGGTGTTAAGCGCTTTGGTGGAGAACAGGTTGCGGCTGGAAATATTATTGTTCGTCAGCGTGGTACTAAATTCCATGCGGGAAATAATGTTGGTATTGGTCGTGATCACACGATCTTTGCAACAGCGGATGGACAAGTAGAATTCACAGTTAAAGGTCCAAAAAATCGTAAATATGTGAATATTGTGACTGCGTAATGCAAATACTTTAAATACTGTTTTGAAGTGGACAGCTTTTAAATAGAAAGTTTTAAAGTGAAAAGCCCCGCAATGCGGGGCTTTTTTGTTTTCCAGGCTTATGTTTTAGTTGTGTTATTTCGTTTTAACCCTTCAATTTCTATAATGAGTTAGAAATTGGGATTGGTTGGTAATTTATAGTGGTTACCCCATGAAAAAGGCTTTACCCCATGAAATTTGTTGATGAAGCGCCTATTCACGTCCAGGCTGGGAAAGGCGGTAATGGCTGCTTGAGTTTCCGTCGTGAAAAGTTTATTGCCAAGGGTGGACCTGATGGTGGCGACGGCGGTGATGGTGGTAGTGTCTACCTTGAAGGTGATGATAACCTCAATACATTGGTGGATTACCGCTTTCAACGTAGTTATAACGCTGAAAGTGGGCAACAGGGTAGCAGTAAAAATTGTACCGGCAAGGGTGGTGATGACCTTATATTAAAAGTGCCAGTTGGCACCACTATCATCGATGCTGATACAGAAGAAGTGCTTGGGGATATTACAGAAAATGGGCAGCAAATTATGGTGGCCAAAGGGGGTTATCATGGTTTGGGTAACACCCGCTTTAAATCCAGTGTGAATAGGGCGCCTCGCCAGACAAAGCCGGGAACAGAGGGTGAGGCCCGCCATTTAAGATTGGAGCTAAAAGTACTGGCAGATGTCGGTTTAGTGGGTTTGCCTAATGCAGGAAAGTCCACTTTTATACGCGCTGTTTCTGCCGCTCGCCCTAAAGTGGCTGACTACCCGTTTACAACATTGGTACCAAATTTGGGTGTTGTGCAGCCTCAAAAATTTAGAAGCTTTGTGATTGCAGATGTGCCAGGGTTGGTGGAAGGAGCAGCTGAAGGTGCTGGCCTGGGAATTCGTTTTTTAAAGCATTTAACTCGTACTCGTCTGTTACTCCACCTTGTGGATATGTTGCCTCCCGATGGTTCAGATCCAGCAGATAATGTTAATGTGATCGAGAATGAGTTGGACCAGTTTAGCCCGACATTATGGAGCAGAGAACGCTGGTTAGTGCTGAACAAAATTGATTTGTTACCAGAGGATGAAAGAGAGCAGCTTTGTCAGGGCGTTGTGGAAAAACTACACTGGGATGGCCCAGTTTATACTGTGTCAGCCTCCTCTAGTCATGGAACGGAGCAACTTTGTCAGGACATTATGACGCGCTTGGAAGAATGCTAGGAGGCTGAAAGGGAAGATTCTGAAATTGCCGAGCATGAGCGTGAACTGCAATC
>JALQUJ010000201.1 GCA_023263825.1 Porticoccus sp. | reverse complement strand
GCCGAAGGCAACAGCCATAGCAGCTTGATTTAGAGGAATGCCCAACGATTGTGCAGCAGGAATAACGATTGGAGCCTGTACAGCCCATTGTCCACCGCCAGAAGGTACAAAAAAATTAACGATGCCAGCGCTGAGAAAGGTAAATAAGGTGAAGGTGTCTGCGGTGGAGATACTAATAAACCATTCTGACATGGATACAGCTAGCCCGGATTTCACCATCATGCCCATGATTCCTGCATAGAGGGGGAATTGAAGAACGATTCCTGAGACACCTTTTACAGCTTCATTTAATGCTGAAAGATAGCTTGCTGGAGAACGATGTAGTAATAAACCCAATACCAGAAAGATAAAGTTAACGGTATTTAGTCCTATTTTTCCTCCATCTATAAAATACCTCAGCAAATAATAGCCACCCAATAAGCCAAGTAAAAGAGTTGGTAGACGATGGTTCTCGATCCAGCTTGCGGGAGTATTTGTTTGAATAGGAATTTCTTCTACTTCACCTGATTGATCTGGATGAATTTCAATAGTGTCTTGTGGTTCGGGCATCATCAGTCGATTGATGATGGGCAGAGTGATCAATAATACAAGGCAGATGGTAATGACCTCCCAGCTAAAAATAGTTTCAGAGAGAGGTATAGTCACACCATTCATTAAGGTGCCGAGTACGTCGCCATCGGAGACAGCAATTTTTAAGGGTATAGAACCAGAGAGGCCAGAATGCCAGATAAGCATCCCTGAATAAGCTGAGGCCACGAGCAGAGGGTAGTGTACGCCCTTGACCTGTTTTGCAATTTCACGGGCCATAAGAGCACTGGTTATTAATCCAAACCCCCAGCTGATCCAGCAGCAAATCAGAGCAATGGCTGTCATTAAGATAATGGCCTGGCTGGGTGTTTTTGCCAAAGATGCCAGCTTCCTTAGCCCTTGTTTAACAACAGTTGTCTGAGCCAGAACACTGCCTGTAACGAGTGTTATGGTCACCTGCATTGAAAAAACAAGTAAATTCCAAACACCGTCTCCCCAAAACTCAACCATTTTGGCTGGAGTGTGGCCCTGTCCGAGTACGCCTCCTATGAGTACAACAAAGGTTAATACTATGGCAATAATGAAGGCATCGGGAAGCCAGCGTTGCATGATGCCGGTAAAAAAGTTGGAGAGGGATCTGATCATGGTGCTTCCCTTTTAGCTGCTTATATGTTCAGTTAAAAGTTATCTAGTACATTGTGTATAGGAACAGAGGTTGGTAGACAATAGTCAGGGAATTTAACATTTTTCACAACAGATTGCTGGGCTTGGAGAAAGTGGCTGTCAGTCAGTATCCTGATAAGGCTGATGTGGGTTTAAGTGTGAAAGTACTCTTTGGTTTTGATGTTCATTAACCGCATAGGGCCTCCCCATACACAACCTGTATCCAGGGGGAAAAGTCTTTTTCCGCAATGCCTGCCTTCTAATGCAGCCCAGTGCCCGAAAATAATATGAGTTTTCTTTGTCTTTCTATTCTTATGTTCAAACCAGGGAGAATAACCTTTGGGTGGCTTCTCTGGCAGGTTTTTACAGGTCAGTTCAAGGTGACCTTCCGTTGAACAAAAACGCATGCGGGTAAAATAGTTAGTGATCAGCCGCCAGCGTAAGGGCGGTGTTAGGCCTTTCTTCCAAATACTGGGTTCATTGCCATACATGACTTTAAAAAACTCCATGGATTTTTTGTCGCAACGGAGCACACTATTCATCTCTTCTGCTAACTGAACGGATTTTTTTTGTGACCATTGAGGCGGGATTCCGGCATGAACAACCAGATAGCCTTCCGCTTCAAACAGCAAGGGTTGTTGTTGTAGCCAGTTTAGTAGCTCATCTCTGTCCGGAGCATTGAGTATTTCGTCAAGGGTATCGCTTCGGCTGGGTTTGCGGAACCCATGAGCTGCGGCTAGTAGATGCAGATCATGATTCCCTAAAACCATACGAAAATGGTCGCCCAGATTGTAGCAAAATCTTAACGTTTCGAGGGAGTTGGGGCCGCGGTTAACGATATCGCCAACAGACCAAAGGGTATCTTTTTTAGGGTCAAATGAGACTTTATCTAAAAGGCGTTTTAAGGGATCCAGGCAGCCTTGAAGATCACCGACAGCATAAGTGCTTCTCAATGAATAGCACCAGGCACGGAGAGGAGGAATGTTGGAATTGGGACATCAAACTCTTCACCTGAGTCATTGACCATTTGATAACTGCCTTCCATTGTGCCGACTTTGGTATCTAAGGTAACGCCACTACTATATTGGTGGCTCTGGCCTGGATCAATCACCGGCTGTTCTCCCACGATACCGGCACCTTGCACTTCTTTAACGTGGGCGTTTCCATCGGTAATAATCCAGTGTCGGCTAATAAGTTGGGCGGCCTGGTCGCCGTGGTTTTCTATACGAATATGGTAGGCAAAAGAATATTGGCCTTTATCGGGATTTGATTGCGCGCGCAGGTATTCGGGTGTGACAGTGACAACCACTTCGGTCATAATTCTTCGCTCATAGCTCTTTGTTTATAACTCTTTATTTATAATAAGGCATCCATCTGATTACTCAGTTGAACAAATTCCTCAACGCTGAGATTTTCGGGGCGTAGGGTTAAGTCTATAGTTAATTGACCAATCTGTTCAGTATTTAGAAACAATTTTAGGGAATTTTTTATTGTTTTTCTTCGTTGCTGGAAACAAGTTCTCACCAGTTTTGATAGTAAAGAGGGGTTGTTCGCTTTATAGGGCGGTTCATCGTAGGGCCTTAATTGAACAATAGCCGACTCTACTTTGGGGGCAGGTCTGAATGCTGTAGGAGGTACCAGAAACAAGGTTTGTACTTTGCAGTGATACTGAGCCATAACACTGAGTCGTCCG
This sequence comes from Porticoccus sp., assembly GCA_023263825.1. Classification (GTDB taxonomy): domain Bacteria; phylum Pseudomonadota; class Gammaproteobacteria; order Pseudomonadales; family Porticoccaceae; genus Porticoccus. The sequence continues at coordinate 11,883 of JALQUJ010000201.1, read as the reverse complement.
TAATGCTTTTCGCCAGGTGTTGCTCCAAGTCGCTCAACAACCTCCTTTTGCAACATAAAGAACATATCGCGAATTTGCTTGTTAAAACTCAGCAAGTGAAAAAGTAGGGGGGTCGATATATTGTAGGGTAGATTTCCAATTATTCTGAGGGGGTTATGTTCTTGGTAAAATTGCCCAAAATCTGTTTTTAGCGCATCGCCTTGGTGGATTGTTAATCCTGAGTATTGCTGAAATTTATTTTGAAGTATTGGAATAAGATCACGATCTAGCTCAACAGCATTTAGCTTTGGGCACTTATCCAATAATGGCCTGGTAATTGCGCCTTGGCCTGGGCCAATTTCTATCAGATTTTGGTCTGGTTGAGGTGCAATAGCGGCAACGATTTTTTCAATAATATTCTGATCAACTAGAAAATTTTGACCAAACCGCTTTCTAGCTGGATGCTCCATTGGCTTGGGTGGCATTATATTTTCTCGGTGGCTTTGTTGTTGGTGCCGCTATTTGTGGCATTGACCATATCTGCCGCATAGTGAATGGCTGTTTTTAAACTGCCGATATCAGCTTTACCTGTTCCTGCAAGGTCTAATGCAGTTCCATGATCCACAGATGTTCTGATAATGGGTAGCCCGAGAGTAATATTCACGGCTGCACCAAAGCCCTTATACTTTAATACTGGTAAGCCTTGGTCGTGATACATGGCCAATACAGCATCACATTGGTTCAGGTATTTAGGGGTGAATAATGTATCTGCTGGCAGGGGGCCTTTCAGGTTAAAACCCTGGCCTCGTAGTTTTTCAAGGCAAGGTTCAATAATTTGAATTTCCTCTTTGCCCATATGCCCATTTTCGCCCGCATGGGGGTTAAGCCCTGAAACCACTATACGTGGCTGATCAATACCAAACTTCTGCTTTAAATCACGATGCAAAATTGTAATTACTTGCTCAAGGGTTTTGGTTGTTATGGCCTGGGGAACGTCACTTAATGCGAGATGGGTTGTTACTAGGGCAACTCTGAGTCCTTTTGTAGCAAGCATCATCACGACTTTAGGTGTCTGGGTGTTTTCCGCAAGAAATTCGGTGTGCCCACTAAAAGGGATACCTGCATCGTTAATGACACCCTTATGGACAGGGCCGGTAATCATTGCTTGGCAATGATTAGTTTTACAGTCTGCCAATGCACTTGAAAGTGTTTCTAAAACATAAGGGGCATTAGCAGTATTTAGTTTTCCCGGAGTTACTTTTGTTTTTAAGGGGACAGGATGTACGGCTAATTCACCTGAATTAAGCTTTTGTGGTTCAGATGTAACAGTGCGTAGGGTGATAGGGAGTCCAAGCAGATTAGCTCTTTGCTCTAGTAACTCGGGGTCAGCATAGGCAACAAGCTCAAATTCTTGTGATTGCTGAGCCAGTTGAACCAGCAGGTCTGGACCAATACCCGAAGGTTCACCGGGAGTAACGGCTAATCTGATCACGACTTGATTTCTACAAAAGCCTCGTCACGAATTTCCTGAAGCCAGATTTGTAGTTCTTCCTGGAATTTGCGTTGTTTAATAATATTTTTTGCTTGAGAGCGTTTTATTTTTTGAGTGAAGTCTTGTTTGCGACGTTCAGTTACTTGAAGAATGTGCCAGCCAAATTGACTCTTAAAAGGTTCGCTGACTTCATTAATCTCAACGGATTTCATCGTTTTTTCAAACTGAGGTACAAACTGACCAGGTACTGACCAACCCAGCACTCCCCCAGACATGGCAGAACCAATGTCTTCAGAATGTTCTTTGGCTGCAGCAGCAAAGTCTTTTCCCCCCTCAATATCTGCGCGCAATTTTGTGATAGCCTCAAGGGTTTCCTCATCACTGCGGATTTCGCTTGGAGATAATAAAATATGACGAACACGGTGCTGCTCTATTAGCTGGCCGCCGCCACCTCGACGGTCATAGAGTTTAAGCAGGTGATAGCCAGCATTACTACGTATAGGTTCACTGATTTGCCCAGGAGATAGATCATCTAGAGCAGAAATAAATAGAGTAGGTAGCTGTGCGGTTTTTCTCCAGCCTAGGTCGCCGCCCTTTAAGGCATTTTGGCCAGAGGAGTGGGCAATGGCTAGGCTTTTAAAGTCTGCGCCGTCTTTGGCTTTATTATAAAGATCGAGAACCTTTTCCTGAATACTAGTCACTTCATCTTTTGGCGCGCCTGCAGATAGCGGAAGTAGAATATGCCCCAGATTCACATCGGGTGATGACCAGGAGCGCCCCTCTTCTGAATTAAGAAAATTATCGATGGCTTGTTCGGTAATAGTAATACGGCGATTCATTGAGCCTTCTTGGACCCTACCGATAATCATTTCATTGCGAACACGTTGGCGAAGGGCAGATAGTTTTGTACCACTGTTGTGTGCCTTTTCCACCAGCTCAGAAAGGGTCATGCCCTGTCGTTTTGCCATATTTTCCAAGGCTTCATTTACTTCGGCATCACTAAAACGAATACCTACCCGGCTTCCTTTTAATAGCTGAATGCGCTCTAAAATAAGTTTTTCTAGCACTTGTGAAACGAAAGTTTCTCGGGAAGGAATTTCAGTACCCTTTTGTTGAAGTTGTGAGTAGATTTCTTGGGTTCTGCTCTCTAGTTCACTGGCCATAACAACTTCATCATTAATGACAGCGACGATTTTATCGAGCAGTATTTCTTCAGCAGTTGCCTGTGTTACAGGAAAAGCCAGCACAGCAAAAACAATAGCTGGTGGAATAAATGGTTTAAAGAATTTGCTGTGTAAACTCATGTTTCTATCTTCTTTGTATCTCTATTAATTGACAGTGGGCTATTAGTTGGCAGGAGGTTCGTAGCCGTAAATGCCATCTTTGAGGATTGACTCTACTTTCGTGCCATAGCCTGCTAAACCCTTGAACTGAATTTGCAGGAAGATGCCTTTGTCTTCTGTGAGATCGTCTTCAGGTAAAACAATGCCATCATCACGATCAATCCATTTGCGTGCTAGAAGGCTTAAACGCCAACAGCAACTTTCGTATTGGAGTCCTGCAAAGGTTTCAAGGTTCCGGCTGTTGGTCAGGTCATAATTATATCGACCAATCAAGTTCCAGTTTTTGAAGACGGGGAAGATGGTTGAAAAATCGGCTTGTTCAACATCGGCATCGTAAAATTCAGAATTATACTCTCGTGGTATTTTTCTAATAAAACGATAACCAAGGTTAAAGATCTGATTATTTTTGCCGTTATAACGTATGCTGGCGCTACCACGATCTAGCTCACTGTTCTCTTCATCGTAAAGCATATCTGCCTGAAGTCGTACGTTTTCCCACAAACGTAGGGAGAATTCTGCAGCATAGGCTGACTCATCCCGTAGTAATCCATCGGCAATCTCCCGCTTCTTAAGATCAGAAAGGTTGTCAGGGTTGCTTATACTTTTTAGTACTGATTTGGTCAGAGCTGTATTGAGTGACACATAACGATCATCAAGGTAGTAGATTTGCCCCAGACTGGCTCGCAATCTTTCAATGCCGTTTGATTGATCAATAAGTCGTGTGGTCAACCCTACAGATATTTGCTCGGTATCACCGATACGGTCTCCACCCACAAAGCGGTCATCTCTAAATAACTGACTGTAACTAAAAGTCAGCTCTGATGTATCGAAGTCCGGCAAGTCACTTTGGTCTTCATATTTCGAATAGACCATGTATAGACGAGGTTCAAATGTTTGTGTGTATCCACTAAGCCAAGTAGTGTCACGTTCAAAATAAATACCGGTATCGATGATGCCAACTGGGACGGTGACCGATGGGCTATCATCATTTTGGTTGAGTAGGGGATCATCCAAATCATAAGTGATGTGCTTCACTTTTGCGGTAGGGCGGAAATATCCCCAAGCCCATTGTTTGTCCCATGTGGCGGCATAATCTAATCGCAGTCGATCACCAGTTACATAGGTGTTTTGATCATCAATAAAGAATGTTGAGCCTGTCGTTAAATCGCCATCATCATTGTGGTCAAAGCTACTAAACTGGTTATCAAATTCAAACTCAAAATTACCCCATCGGTAGTTGCCGATAGCTTCTACTCTTGGTAATAGTTTGTACTGATCTCGGGTGTTTTCTGTAATGGTCTGATATTCTCTACCTGTCACTCTGAATAGCCAGTTATCTGTGTTGTAACTCACATACCCTAGTTGCCTCAGGTGAGTTTGGCTGCTGACTTCAAGGGTGGTGTTATCGAGGTCACGGAAATAGTCGTCATCACTAACACGGGTATAATCAACACGCGTTGTCCAACGTTTGCCTATACCTCCAGTGTGATCAATATTTGCTAACCATCTGTCCTCTCCCTCGTGGTCCTTGTCACCAGTAACTGTGTCGGGATCTTCATCACTGTCATCACCACCATCATCGTCGGAGAGGAAAGCGCCCCCAAGGATAGTATTGGTGTACTTAGACATATGGCGGAATTCTACTTCAGCCATTGGGCCTCTCTCTTGAACATAACGAGGAGTAATTGTTGCGTCGTAATTTGGTGCCAAGTTCAGATAGATCGGTTGGGCAAAATCAACACCATTATCTTCACTCACACTAAAACTGGGGAATAATAACCCGCTTGCTCTTCTGTCATCGATAGGGAAGCGTATCCAGGGTAAGTACATAATAGGAATATCTTTAACTTCCAGTCGAACATGTTTGGCATGAGCGATTCCTGTACCTGGGTTCACATCGACTTCCGAGCTAACTAATTGCCAAGCATTATTTCCTGGTTCACAGGTGGTATAGGTTGCATTATCAATGTAGAAAATGTCACCGCTGGGACGGGTCAGCTGGTCGGCAGTTCCTCGTACTCCCGATTCATGGAATAGATAATCCGAGTTGTTAATCTGAATATCTTTTATATCCATGTTTACATGTGCGGTGTCGCCAGTAAGTAATAATCCTGGTTCGCGCAGTTGTACATTTCCTTCAAGATCAACAGTCCGTTCGCTTTGATTAATCGTGGCATGATCACTGCGCACCTGGCGATAGCCTTGGGTTAGATGGACATTTCCCTTCAAATGAGCAATGTTTTCTTGTATTACCTCAGTGGAGCTAGACGCTACTCTTATAGCTGCTTCTTCAGGTTTGAGGTCAGCATCAGGATAGTCTCTGGGTGGTTCAATATAGGCACCACAGCAACCAGAGGCCATTTTTTCCATCTCTTCTGGTGCTAATGCTTCTTCTTCAATCCAGTCGAGGGCATTGGCTAGCTTGACGTGTGGGCCTGAATCATCTGGCAGTTCTTCCTCTTCTTCAATGAAGTCGTCCAGAATGGGTTCTTTACGTTTTGGTCTGGGGTAGGCTTTTCCTGGTAAAGTGTGTTCGTTACATTCCCAACCCCCATCAGCACCAGCACGGCATTCCCACTGGGAATAGGAGTCAGTTGTTTCTGCTGACACTGAAAGAGGCATTAATAGCGCAGAAGCCAATAGACCAGACACGAAAAGGCAGGCCGCCTTTAGAGGAGGGAATCCTATCGTTTTAAAGAGTCTGTTACAGGTATGACTCGTGGTTATTGGCATTCTTATTATCCGTATTTGAAATGGTCGAGCTATCGTCAATTTAGAACGCTACATTTTACCCATTCTGAGGCATCATGCGAGGGTTTGAGATAGAATGACCAACCTTTTTTCCAATTGTTCACCAAATATGAGTGATTTCACTTGCTTGCTCGAATGGGTTAAGAATTTTTTGCCGCATAGCTTTCGTGTACAGGGTCTTGATCAAGGCTCAAGTTGGGAGCATCTATCACTTACACCTCTAAATGGCGATGCCGGTTTTAGACAGTATTTCAGGCTAAATACAGAACCATCCTTGATTGCAGTATCCGCTCCGCCAGAACATGAGAATACGCCGGCTTTTGTTGATATTTCCTTGTGTTTTCAACAGGCTGGAATTCCTACGCCAATAATTTACGCGGTGGATTACCGGAAGGGATTCTTATTGCTGGAAGACTATGGTGATCAATTATTGTTACCGCGGTTACTTTCTGAGCAGCTATCTTTTGAACAGTCGTCCTTTGACACAGTGAATGAGCTTTATCAGGCAGCAGAAACTGAGTTGTTAAAAATTCAACAAATTGACTCTAATACCGACATATTTCCACATTATGATCAGCAGCGATTATTAGATGAAATGAATCTGTTCCCTCAATGGTTTGTTGAGCAGTTGCTGGGGGTTGAGTTACAGGATGCCGACAGGGAAATACTCGATAAGACTTTTTCTCTTCTTGCCGAAAGTGCCCTTGAACAACCACAAGTAGTTGTGCATAGGGACTTTCATGCTAGAAACCTGATGCTGTTACCTGATGGTGCTATAGGTGTTATAGATTTTCAGGATGCAGTTATAGGGCCATTTACCTATGACATGGTGTCCTTGTATAGGGATTGTTATATACGCTGGCCTGGTGATTATGTTTCTCAGCGTACACTTGGTTATGCAAAAAAGGCCGAGGCTATGGGTATTATCCCAAATATTACAGAAGCACAGATTATGCGTTGGTTTAATCTCATGGGATTACAGCGGCATATTAAAGTACTGGGCATTTTTGCCAGGCTTTGGTTAAGAGATGGCAAGGCACATTACTTGGGCGATTTGCCTTTGGTGATACGCTACACTATGGAGCAGTTGTCAGCGTCTCCAGATTTAAAAGCCTTTCAACATTGGTTTGAGCAGAGGGTCTTGCCACAGCTTTCGAAGCAATCTTGGCATCAGCCTTGGGAAACTGCGGGTGACTGATGCTGCAGTAGGTATTGTAGTTGATAGTAAGAGAGTGGCTTGTAGTGTGTTAATACGATTGGTAGAAAAAAATAAAAGAAATTTAGCTATTTTAAGGGTTTAACTATATTAAGAGTCTAGCTATGAAAGCCATGATTTTAGCTGCAGGTTTTGGTGAAAGGTTACGTCCACTAACAGAGACAACACCAAAGCCATTACTGAAAGTAGGTAACAAACCTCTTATTCAATACCATATAGAAAATTTGGCATCTGCTGGGGTGCGGGAATTGGTTATCAACACCTCGTGGCTGGGTGATCAAATTGAAGCATTTTTGGGTGATGGCTCACGTTTTGGTGTCGATATTTCCTGGTCTAGAGAGCATGAACCCCTTGAAACAGGGGGTGGTATTCGTCGCGCATTACCTTTGTTGGGAAGTGAGCCATTTTTACTGATTAATGGCGATATTTGGACAGATTATCCCTTAGAAGATCTGGTTAATAGACCCTGGTCAGAAGATATGGACGCCCACTTGGTATTGGTACCCAATCCAATGCATCACCTTGATGGAGATTACTCGTTAAATGATATGTCGGGGGATCGGAAAGGCGTGCAGAGGGTAAGCTATCCAGAACAGGGTAAAGAGGTATTCACCTTTAGTGGCCTCAGTATTATGCGACCTGAGATCTTTGCCATGTTCTCTTCTGCCAGTGAAAAATTTCCTCTGCGAAATGTGTTGGACAGAGGCATTAATGCGGGCAGTGTTTCCGGTGAGTTGTTTCAGGGCGTCTGGTGGGATATAGGAAATGTTGAGCGCTTGCAGGCTTTGAACTTATTGATGCAGGGTAAGGAGGTAGCCCCGGTAAAAAAGTCTAGAATCAGGCTAAACTAAGCCATGGACGTACAAAGTTCTAATCATAGTGTCCGGTCTGGTTTAAGGACCAGTGTTGGTAAGCACCAAGTTATTGTTTGGCGTTTGGTTTTCTTTTTTATGTTATGTGCTGTTATGACTTTGGCGCTGCTGCCAACAATTGGCACACCAGGGTTTGCCGGGCAGGATAAACTTATTCATTTAATCGTATTTTCAGTGCTATTTTTTATGGGGGCTAAAGCGCACCAAGGACTTATATCTTGGAAGTGGTTATATCTATATCTTGGGCTGTTTTCTTACGGTGTATTGATGGAGCTTCTGCAGGGCCAAACATCTTACCGCAGTATGGAGGTTTGGGACTTGGTGGCAGATAGCCTGGGGTTAATGGTCGGTCACTCTGCGTTGAAGCTGTTTTCTAAATACCAGAATTTTAAGCAAGGCTTCTAAATAATAGTAAGTCTTCTAGTTAAAGGGGTGAGCTGGTAAATATACTAGCTCTCTTGTAATGCCAGCCGAAGGGTATTGGGTGGGAGTGTTTGTGCACCACAAAGCATTAAAATCAATGTTGTGAGCTCATCCCAATGAGACGCATTTCTCATACCTTTAATTGCTCGATCAATACCGCCGGCCAATTTGAGCATCTGACGAAGCTGTCCGGTTGAAAGTCGACGTAGGGCATTTTTGATCAAGGGCATTCGCTTTTCCCATACGCCGAGATTTTTTAACACCCAGTCCATATGATCGCCGGACGCCAAGGCATCATTTGCCTTGAGCAGAGTGCGTAACTCCCTTGTGAGAGCCCATAAAATGACCGTTGCTTCAGCACCCTCTTCACGTAAACCCCTGAGGGTTCGGCACGCACTTTGGGGTTCACCCCGCATGGCTGTATCAACGAGGGTGAAGACGTTATACCGTGCACTATCAGCGACAATGGTCGACATGGTGTCAGCGTCTATTTCGCCTTCAGGGATTAATAGTTTGAGCTTTTCGATTTCCTGGGCAGCGGCTAATAAGTTTCCCTCGACTCTTTCGGCAAGAATAGAAATAGCCTGCTGATTCGCCTGGATACCGGCCTGCTGCAAACGCTTGTTTATCCATTGGGGTAGTTGGTTGGCCGTGACTGGCCACAATTGTATAAAGGCTCCCAGACCTTCTATGGCTTTAACCCATTTGCTGCGGGTCGCGCTGCCATCCAGCTTCGGTGTGGTAATGAGTAGCAGGGTGTCTGGGTTTGCGTTGCTGGCATACTCTTGCAGGGTTTTTGATCCCTTGTCGCGGGGTTTGCCATTTGGAATACGTATTTCTAGAATTTTTTTCTCAGAAAAAAGTGACAGGCTATTTGCTTCTGTTAATACGGTGTTCCAATCAAAACCGGCTTCTATATTCAGTAGTTCGCGTTCAGTATAGCCTTGGGCTTTTGCCGCAATACGTATGGCGTCAGCAGCTTCCTGAAGGAGTAGAGGTTCATCACCACTGATCAGGTAAGCAGGAGCTAGTGGACCCTGTGAGAGGTGTACATGTAACTTTTCAGCTTTCAGCCGCATTATTTAGTTGTGCTATTCAGTTGTTTTTTGGGTTGCATCACCTGCCGATGAATTTGAACGATTGCTGATGGCATTGAGTCGACGAATAATTTGTCGTACCAGATCGTCAGTCATTTCTTTCTTTAGCAGCTCAGCTTCTTCATTTTTTGATTGCACATCATTTTCATCAAAGTCAAAGAATCGCTCGGTACGCATGGTGGTTCTCGGTAGTACCTGCCTGCCGTCTGCAGCAAAGATAAGAACATCCACAAGTTCTGTGAGTTGATACTCAGAAGCCCTTGCGCTGGAGCTTACCGTTGCTGTGCGCCGATCACTTCTCAGATTTACTAGCACTATGCGATATTTGGCCTCGGTATGGCTGTCAGTAATTGTGACTTTGCTGGCTTCTAATGAGCGAGATAGGGTGCGGTAGAAATCATTTTTCTTGTCTACGCCGCTGATATGGACACTGGAAATATTGTTGACCGTTTGTCCACTGCCTCGCAGATGCCAGCCACAGCTAGTGACTGTTATTGCCAGTAGCGCCATAAGTAGGCTTAAAGCAGTCGTATTAATCAGTTTTTTCATTGTTATTCCTTTTTTCTGCGGAGCTATCGCGAAATCTAAATCTATCGTGAAGCATATTGGCTTCTTAATTGGCGACAATGTTAACCAGCTTGTTGGGAACCACGATTACTTTACGGATGGTTTGCCCTTCAGTAAAGCGCTGTACATTTTCATGTTCCCTGGCCATTTGCTCTATAGCATCTTTGCCAGCATTAGCAGATACATCAATTTGAGCGCGGAGTTTACCGTTAACCTGGATAACCATTTGGATCGTACTTTTTACCAGTGCAGATTCATCAACTAAGGGCCAATCAGCGTCGAGAAGGTTATCTTTATGGCCCAGTTCATTCCAAAGCTCATTGCATATATGGGGCACTATCGGCGATAGCACTAATATGGCAGTATCCAATGCTTCTCGTTCAACGGCCAGGCCATTCAGTGTCTCTCTATTAGCACTTTTACCGATTTCATTGAGTAGCTCCATCACTGCTGCAATGGCTGTATTAAATGTTTGACGACGGCCAAAGTCATCAGTGACTTTGGCAATGGTTTCATGGGTTTTACGTCGTAAATCCTGCTGTTGCTGATTCAGTTCCGCGTGATCAAGCGGGTTGACGTCTCCCGCTTCCAAATGAGCGTGTACAGTTTTCCAGAGTTTTCTAAGAAAACGATGGGCACCCTCTACAGCGCTATCGTTCCATTCCAGAGATTGCTCGGGTGGTGCAGCAAACATCGTAAACAGTCGGACTGTGTCGGCACCGTATTGTTCAATCAAAGCCTGGGGGTCTACGGTATTCCCTTTGGATTTGGACATTTTGGTACCATCTTTTAGCACCATGCCTTGACACAATAGTTTGGTGAAGGGCTCATCAGAATCTAGCAAACCTTCATCGCGCATCAGCTTGTGGAAAAAACGGGCATAAAGGAGATGTAAGATTGCGTGTTCGATACCGCCGACATACTGATCTACTGGCAACCAGTAATTAGCTGCATCGCTATCTAGCATCCCATCCGCATAATTGGCACAGGTATAGCGAGCGTAGTACCAGCTGGACTCCATAAAGGTGTCGAAAGTATCGGTTTCATGTTCTACAGTTTGGCCATCAAGTTCAGCTTTACGCCATTCAGCATCGGCTTTGATTGGCGACTGTACACCATCCATTTCTACGTCTTCAGGAAGCAACACCGGTAAGCGGTCAGCTGGTACAGGTATTTCTCCATTCTCGCTGTTAAATATCGGAATCGGCGAACCCCAATAGCGTTGACGGGATACACCCCAATCACGCAGCCGGTAGTTGATTTTTACTTCACCACAGCCCAGTTGTTCCAGTTTATTGGCAATGGCATCAAAGCCTTGCTCGGGACTCAGTCCATCAAATTCTCCGGAATTTACCATGGCAACATCAGCTGATTTTGATGCGTACCAATCCTGCCAAGAGGTGCTATTAAACTGGCTAGCTTCTGCGAAAGCAGTTTGTGCAAAAACCTGTTTAATTGGTAGGCTGTGCTTGTTGGCAAATTCAAAATCCCGTTCATCGTGAGCGGGTACGGCCATAATCGCCCCAGTGCCATATTCCATCAGTACATAGTTGGCGACCCAGACTGGTACCTTTTCTCCGGTAATTGGGTTGATGGCTTCTAGCCCTGTGGCCATCCCTTTTTTCTCCATGGTGGCCATATCGGCTTCCGATACTAACTGGGTTTTACAGTCCTGGATAAATTGAGCCAGTTCGGGACTTTCTTTTGCCAGAGCGATAGCGATGGGATGTTCAGCTGCAATACTGGCGTAAGTAACGCCCATCAATGTGTCGGGTCGAGTGGTGTACACCGCAAAACTATTTATTTCAGAACCATCTATACCATCAACAGAGTCAGCTAATTTAAAGCTAAATTCAACACCGCGGCTTTTACCAATCCAGTTGCGCTGCATGGTGCGTACTTGCTCTGGCCAGCCATCGAGTTTGTCGAGGTCATTGAGTAGTTCTTCTGCATAGTCGGTAATTTTAATAAACCACTGGGGAATTTCTTTCCTTTCCACAACAGTGTCACAGCGCCAGCAACAGCCATCGATAACTTGCTCGTTGGCCAGTACAGTTTGGTCGTTGGGGCACCAGTTAACCGCTGCCGTTTTCTTGTAGACCATTCCCTTTTCATAAATGTCATCCACATAGGTGAAATCGCG